>JAHCIE010000168.1 GCA_026129385.1 Anaerolineae bacterium | reverse complement strand
AGCCATGCGCTCACCGGCTTCGAGGCGGGCGGGGTCGATGTCATGAAGGGCGATGGTGGACTCGCCAAGCTCGGGGAAGCTGAGGATGTCGCCGAGCAGATTCTTGGTGAAGACGACGCTACCCGCGCCGATCATGGCAATCTTAGGCATGGCTTCTCCGGGAATAGGATTGTAGGTTTCGGCAATGATAGCACGGGGGCGGACGAAAGACGAAGGACCAGGGACCAAGCGCAGGAGTCCAATTGGTCGTCGGTCCTTCGGCCTCGGTCCTCAGACGACGACGATCTCCTCGCTGGACAGGGACAGGCTAACCAGGCCGTCGGGGGTGACAACGGTGGTATTCTCCAGGCCGACGCAGCCGAGGGCGGGGAAGACGGCCTTCGGCTCGACGGCGAGAACCATCCCCTCTTCCAACACGCCCTTATAGCCGCGCGCGAGGAGAGGCAACTCATCAACTTCGAGGCCGACGCCGTGGGCGACGAAGGACACGCGCTCCTCCGGCGCGCCCATGAACACATCGGCCATGCCCAGCGCGGCGGCGCGGGCCACAGCCTGGTCATAGACATCGCCACCCACAGCGCCGGGGCGCGCGCTACGAGTGATGGTCGCGTAGACCTCGCGCATGGCCGCGTAGGCGTCGCATAGCTCGCCAGGCAGCGGGCCGATGCTGAAGGTGCGGGTCTGGTCGCACATGTAACCGCCAGATACCGAGACGAAGTCAACGATGACCGGCTCGCCGCGCCCGATGGGACGGTGACTCGCGCCGGTGGGGCCAGCGACGCTGACGCCAAGCCCGGCGATCGGGCCGTCAAAGTGGCCGGGGGCGACAACGCTCGGCCCCGCGCCCGCCACGCCGTAGTATAGATCCATGTTCCAGGCGCGCATCGGCGTCAGGCCCTGATGGCCCAGCGAGCGGCCAACGGCTTCGAGCCGCGCAGATAGCTCTAGCTCGGTCATGCCCTCGCGCAGGATATCGGGGACGGCGCGGCAGATGGCGTCGGAGATGACGGCGGCGTCGCGGATGCGATCTAGCTCCCAGGGGGTCTTGACGGCGCGCTGCTCGCGCAGGAGGCCGCCGATATCGACGATCTCGGTGTCGGGCCACAGGGACTCATACTGGCGGTAGGCGAGGACGGGGAGAACGTCAAGCTCCAGGCCGATGCGCGCGGGGCGCGCACCGACTTCAGCCAGGGCGGACGGCAGATCGCGTAACGAGCGCATAGGGCGGCTGGGCCAGGGACTCTCCCAGGCGGCGCGGCGCGCGCTCTTGCGGGCCAGGAGGAGCGGCTCGCCGTCGGGTGGGACGAGGAGGTGGGCCTGCTGGCGCGTGCCCGCCAGATAGACGAGATCGACGCCCTGGCTGATGATAGCGATGTCGACGCGATGCTCGCGCAGGCGGGCCTGGAAGCGAGTCAGGCGGCCCGCCAACTCGTCGCGGGGTACACGGTCGATGCTCGACTGAATCAGGTCCATGGGATGCTCCTTCGGAGCCGACGACCGACCACCGACCACCGACGACGGAACAGCGCGGGTCGTGCTGGTCGCTGTGAACGCGAGGGGGTCTTATACCTTCTTCCCTTCGCGTCTTCGTGGCTGCGTAGCTGCGTGTCCTTCGTGCCGCCGCTGCATCACCCGCTGTGGTGAGTCGTCAGTGGCCGGTGGTCGGTCATCGCTCGTCGCGGGTTGCCCCAACAAGTCGTAGGCCATAGCGCCACTGATGGTGATGGGCAGGCGCTGGCCGCTGGCAAGCTCGTGCTGGATGAGCACCATGCCGTCGACTTCGGGGGCATCGCGGTAGCTGCGGCCAACGCTGATGCCGTCGCCGACCCCCTCAATGAGTACGTCCAGCGTGCGGCCCACCTGGGCGCGATTGCGGCGCAGGCTGATGGCCTGCTGTAGCTCCATCGCCCGGTCGCGGCGTTCCTCCTTGACAGCCTGGGGGACCTGGTCGGGCATGGCCCCGGCGGGCGTGCCATCCTCCTGGCAGAAGGTGAACACACCTACCTTGTCCAGCTCGTGCTCGGCGAGAAAGTCCAGCAGGCCCTGGAACTCGGCCTCGGTCTCGCCGGGATAGCCAACGATGAAGCCGCTGCGGATGGCGATGTCGGGCATGGCAGCGCGCAGGTCGCGGATATTGCGGGCGGCGACGCTGGGCGAGGGGCGGCGCATGCGGGCCAGAGTGGCGGCGTCACCGTGCTGGAGGGGCATGTCCAGGTAGTGGACAATCTGCGAATGGCGGGCCATGCTTTCCACCAGACGCGGCGTGACCCGGCCAGGGAAGGCATACATCAGGCGCAGCCAGATATCGCCGGGCAGACTGGCGCACAGACTATCGAGCAGGGGGGCAAGCTGGTCGCGCTGGCCCCAGTCATAGCCGTAGGCCGTGGTATCCTGGGCGATGAGAATGATCTCGCGCACGCCCTGCGTGACCAGGGCCTCGGCCTCCTGGACGATGGCAGCCAGCGGCTTGCTGCGCCACGGCCCTTTGATGCCCGGGATGGTGCAGAAGGCGCACGGGGCGGAGCAGCCGTCAGCGATCTTGAGGTAGGCGCTCGTACCCACGGGGCGGCGGGCAACAGGGGCGGCGATGGCCTGGGCGGGCATGGCCTCGTCGCGATTGAGGACCAGGCCGACGTTGGCCCGCAGCAGGTCGGGGGCGGCGGTCAACCCGGCCGCCGGAATGTCGCCGTAACGGTCCTGGCGCAACTGGGCCACCAGGTTAGCAATCTCGTACCAGCGGCGCGTGCTGAGGATGGCATCGACCTCGGGTAGCTCGCGCTGGAGGCTCGCGCCCGCCCGCTGGACGAGGCAGCCGGTAGCGATAAGCAACTGATGGGGGCGCTTGCGGCGGCCCAGCTCGCGCAGCGCGCCAATGGACTCATCGCGCGCGGGGCCGATGAAGCCGCAGGTGTTGACGATGAGAACGTCGGCGCGGTCGGGGCGCTGGGTGGGCTTGTAGCCCGCGTCGGCGAGCAGGCCCGCCATGCCCTCCGAGTCGACCGTGTTCTTGGGACAGCCGAGGGTCAGCAAATGATAACGCATGAATACGGTTCTCCAATGGGCATACGACGGGTAATTATAGCCGACCTGGCAACGGAGGGGCAAAGGACGGCAATGGCGCTCGCGCGGGATGTAGCCGCATGACCACCGACCGTCCGCCGAGGGCTACAACGAGACGTAGTACGTGGTCGGTGGTCGCACGTGTGCTATAATCGCTCTCGTCTCACGCATCGCGTTTCACGCTTCACGTTTCACGGAGCAGCCATGCCCACCACCCGCGCCGACGCCGAGGCCCTCGACGCCGCCGATCCCCTCGCCCACCATCGGGCCGCCTTCTATCTGCCCGATGGCCTCGTCTACCTGGACGGCAATTCCCTCGGCCCCGTGCCCATCGCCGCCGTCAGCCGTCTGGGCCAAGTCATCGCCCACGAGTGGGGCGAACAACTCATCCGTGGCTGGAATGACGCGGGCTGGATCGCCATGCCTCGCCGCATCGGTGACAAGATCGCCCGCCTCATTGGCGCGCAGCCGGGCGAGGTCATCGTCACCGATTCAACTTCTGTCAACTTATTTAAAGTTCTGTCGGCTTCCATCAAGCTCCATCCACACCGCCGGGTCATTCTCTCCGAGCGCGACAACTTCCCTACCGACCTGTACATTGCCCAGGGCCGGACCCACCTCCTCGACGACGGCCACGCGCTGCGCCTCGTCGACGCCGATGAGTTGCCTGCCGCCATCGACGGGGACACCGCCGTCGTCATGCTCACCCAGGTCAACTACCGCACTGGCCGCCTGTACGATATGGACAGCCTCACCCAGGCCGCCCACGCCCACGGCGCGCTCATGCTCTGGGACCTGGCCCACTCGGCGGGCGCGCTGCCCGTGAACCTGACCGCGGCCCAGGCCGATTTCGCCGTCGGCTGCGGCTACAAGTATCTTAACGGCGGCCCCGGCGCCCCTGCCTACCTGTATGTTGCCACCCGCCACCAGCCCCACTTTAGCCAACCCCTGTCGGGCTGGCTCGGCCACGCCAGCCCCTTCGCCTTTGAGACCGAGTACCGCCCCGCCGAGAGTATCGACCGCGCCTTGAGCGGGACACCGCCTATCCTCAGCATGAGCGCGCTGGAAGTGGGCATCGAGAGCCTGCTCGCCGCCGACCTCCAGGCTCTGCGCGCCAAGTCCCTCGCCCTGACCGAGCTGTTCATCCATCTGGTGGACGAGCGTTGCGCCGACCTCGGTCTACGTCTTCTGACGCCCCGCGACCCCGCCCAACGCGGCTCCCAGGTGAGTCTCGCTCACCCTGAGGGTTACGCCGTGATGCAGGCCCTCATCGCGCGCGACGTCATCGGCGACTTCCGCGCCCCCGATATCCTGCGTTTCGGCCTCGCCCCCCTCTACAACCGCTACGTCGACGTGTGGGACGCCGTGGAGGCGCTGCGCGATATCCTCGCTACCCGCGCCTGGGACCGTCCCCAGTGGCAGCGCCGCGCCGCCGTGACGTGATCGGCGACGCCGCAGGCGTACCAACTAATTGGTGCTTCCCCTCGCCCGGTATATAATGCCGTCGCGTTGTCGTTGTCCATCGGAGACTGTATGCCCGCCGGCCCGGCCCTCAAACCTACCGCCGCCGCTCCCGCCACTATCGCCCGCTGGCCGTGGTGGCTGGCAGTGCTCGCGCTCATGGGGCTGGCCGTCGCCCTGCGCCTGCCACATCTCCTCGACCACCCCTTCTGGCTCAACTTCGACGAGGGCCACTACGCCTGGGACGCCACCCGCATCCTCGACGGCTGGCGCCCCGCCTACCTGCCCGCCAACAATGGCCGCGAGCCATTATTTGTCTACATGCTGGCGGGCGTCTTCGCCCTGTTCGGCCCAACGCTCCTGGCCGCCCGCCTGACAGGCCTGCTCGCCAACGTCCTCGCCCTGCCCGCCCAGGCCGTCTTCGTACACGCCCTACCCCTACCCCGCCCCGGCGTCACCGCCCTGCTCAGTGCGACCCTCCTCGCCATCGGCTTCTGGCCCCTCGTCCAGTCGCACCAGGCGCTGCGAGCGGGCTTCCTGCCGGTGTGGGTCGCCCTCCTGCTGTGGGCCTGGTGGCGGGCAGTAGACCACGGACCACGGACCACGGACCACGGAGATAGCTCCGATGAAGGTCGTGTTCTTGGTCGTTCGTCCCTCGTCCTTGGTCGCCCCCTCGCCTGGGCTGCCCTGGCGGGGCTACTGCTGGCCGCCGCCCTGTACACCTACCTGTCCGCGCGCTTCTTGCCCATTCCCCTGATCGTGTCCGCCGCCTGGGTTGCCTGGCGTCGCCGCCACCTCGCCCCACTGGGCGCGCTGACCGTCACCCTTGCCCTGGCCGCCATCCTGTTCATCCCGCAAGCCCTCGTCTTCCGCGACAACCCCGACCTGCTGCTGAGCCGCGCCGCGCAGGTCTCGCTCCTCGACCCGGCCAACAATAAGGGCAACCTGGTCGGTGCGCTGACCCGCAGCGGGCGCGACCTGTTGCTGGCCGCCACCACGCGCGGCAGCCGCGACTGGACCGAGAATCTACCCGGTCGGCCCATCTTCGACCCCCTGCTCGGCGTCGCCTTCCTGGGCGGACTGGCCCTGCTGGGCTGGGATCTGCTCGGCAAGCGCGGCCCATCGCCCCAGGACGCCGCCGTATTGCTCCTGATTACCCTGGCTGCCCTGCTCATCCCCGCCTGGCTCAGCGAGAACGCCCCAAGCTACATCCGCCTGACCGGAATATGGCCCATCCTGTATCTGCTGCCCGCCTGGGCGCTGGAGCGCGGCGGGACGTGGCTCAATACCCGCATCCGCCGCCACCTCGGGACCGCCGCCGTCACCGTGGTCATCCTGCTCAGCGCGGCCTGGTCCCTGCGCGACTTTTATGTCACCTACCCCGGCGTCCTGGCCGAGGCGGGCACATATACAGGGGCCTACGTCGAGCGCGGCGAGGAGTTGGCCGCCGTCGTGAGCGAGGGGCCAACCTATGTCACGCCCGTGCTGTGGGGCCAGTCCGTCACCCGCTTCCTCAACGCTCGCCGCCAGCCCACCGCCTACGACCCCCGCGCGGGGCTGGTCCTGCCCCCCGAGGGCAACGCCCGCTACGTCTTCGAGGCCGTCGAGGCCGGCGACGCCGACAAGTTCGCCCGCCGCTGGCCCGCCGCTGCTCGTCAGGACGTGCGCAACAGCCACGGCGACCTGTCCCTGGTCATCTTCCGCCTGCCTAGCGATGCCTTCCCGACCTTCCGCGCCGCCGACACCCCGGCCTTCGGCGGTCAGATCCGCCCGGCGGGTCACACCCTCACGGGCGCAACCGTCGCCCCTGGCGGCAAGCTGGGCCTGACCCTGGCCTGGCGAGCCGACGCTCCCATCGACGCCGATCTGCACCAGTTCGTCCACGTCGTCGACGGCGCGGGGCGCACCATCGGCCAGTACGACGGCGCGCCCCTGGGCGGCAGCTACCTGACCACCGTCTGGTCGCCCGGCGAACGCGTCGTCCAGACGGTGTCCATCGGCCTCGCCAAGGACGCCCCGCCCGGCCCGGCCGTCGTGCGCGTCGGCTGGTACAACTGGCGCGACGGCGAGCGGCTGCCCGTCGCGGGCGACGACGACGCGGCGGTAGACATCGGTCAGATTGACATCAAGCCCTAGCGGCAAGGCAGGCGTTTTGGCGGTCGTCAACAAACAGCGCGTGGCCGCGCGGCCCGCGTCCTCTCTCCTCGGTCTCTCCGCGTCCCACTGGACCCTGCTCGCCCTGGCCGGCATCGTCTTGCTCGGCCTCGGCCTACGCCTGTTCCGCCTGGTCGAAGTCCCCTACGGCTTCCACCCCGACGAGGGCCACAACGCGACGGACGCGCTGGCGATTATCGACGGCTGGCGGCCCGCCTTCCTCCCCCGCGACAATGGGCGCGAGCCGCTGTTCTCGTACCTGATGGCGGTGACCATCAGCCTGTTCGGCCCGACGGTGTGGGCGGCGCGGCTCGTTGGCGCGCTGGGCGGGACGCTCGTCATCATCGCCCAGTTCCTGTTCGTCCGCAGCCTGCCGCTCCCGCGCCCGCGCCTAGCGGCCCTCCTCAGCGCCGCC
>JAHCIE010000167.1 GCA_026129385.1 Anaerolineae bacterium | reverse complement strand
TCTGGCGTCAGTATGACCCCTGGCGTGAGCGTCGGTGTCGCCGCTTCGGCAGCGACCTGAACGTGGGGGAGGTAGACCTGGCCGGGTGGGCCGCTCGTCGCTTGGGGATTGGCCGGCTGCGGCGTGGGCGTCACGACCAGGGAGCCAAGCGCGCCTGTCGCTTCGAGCCACGTCAGCCACTCATAGATGGTCAACGGGCTGACGCCCAGTTCCTGCGCAGCCATTTGTATGACCTGGGCGCGCAGGGGCGGCGGTAGCTTGGCGACCTCGCGTAGCCACTCCGTGTACGGGCGAGCCGCCTCCAGGGCGGGCAGGGTGGGTGTGGCGGCCGGGGTAGCCGTCGCGGCCGGGGTAGGGGTGCGTGTTGCGTAGCTGGCGGGCGACTTGCCCGCGTTCTGCGCGCCGAACTGCCATATAGCCGAGGTATCGAGCAGCTTGAAGCTATCCCACTCGAAGCCGTCGAGGGCAAAGGGAATCTGCGCCAGGACGTAAGGGTCGCGGGCGATCTCGCCCTCGAGCCACAAATAGTCGTGCACGACATCGTCGACGCCAGCCTTGCCCTGCCAGCCATTCCAGGTCCCCGTTTCGGTCAGCAGGAAAGGCTTGTCAACGCCCGCCGCCAGGGTCGCCGCGCGAATCTTCCGGTAGCGCAAGGCGTAATAGTCACGATCGGGACCGCTCATGAAGAAGTCGCGCTCAGAGCCATACGCGTGAACCCCGATGTAGTCAACCAGGGGGAGGCTCTTGGCGAACAGGCGCGGGTAGTCGCCCGGCTCCAGTACGCCGACACCGAAGTTGAAGCCAACTACCTTCCACCCCCATTGGTGCATGCGCTGGGCGAAGATGGCCTGGGCCTCATCGAAGGCAGCGGCCTGGCCTGGCCCCTGGACCTGCGGCTCATTGTAGAACGTCCAGGCATCGACCACGCCTCTGAGGTCCTTGAACTTGGCATTGATGGTATCGGCGTAGCGCATCGCGCCATCGACGGTGATGGGCTCCTCGATCGAGTAGCGACCGATGATAAGGGTGCGGGGGAGCTTGGCCTTGATCTCGCCGGGCAGCTTGCCTGACGGATCCATGAGCAGTACGGCTGGCGGTTGCATGGCAAGAATAGCATCACGCGCCGCGTGACTCTCGCGATAGAGACCGATGCCGAGCTTGGTAGGGGGACCGTCTGCGTGGGCGAGCGCCGCAGACCAAAAGGCGAACAACACGCCAAGCAGCGCGGCCCAGCGGATCGGTCGCGGGGGTAGTCGTGTCATTCTCTCCCGTCGCCTTGCGTCATGTGGGACGAGACGCCTGGGAACAACAGCAAGGCGTCCGTCGGGTGGCTACGAGCGTGCGGCGGCGGGCACACTCTCAGCGGGCGGGCCTAGCGTCCCGCGCACAATAGGGTATAATTGTACCCGCTTGCGCCCGGCGATGCCAATGCCTACAGCTAGTATAACGTCGAGTACCCTCTACGGTTACGGTCACGTAGCGCAACATGGCCGCCAGCACCACCCTTACCCACACTCTCGCCCCATCAGGAGGGGACATGGACCGTCGAATTGACAACTGGCACTCGCCCCGCATCGGCATCGACATGCCCATCGTCGCGTACGGCTGGGCCGGGCCACCCCTGCTCATGTTGCCCACCGCCTCAGCCGACTTCCTCGAATACGAACGCTTTGGTATGATCAACACCCTGGCCCCGTTCATCGACGCCGGGCGCATGCGAGTCTATTCCGTTAACAGCATCAATAAGTATTCCATCTTTGACTACGGCCAGTCGCCCAACATCCGCACCGCGCTCTTGACCGCCTACGACGAGTACATCATCCAGGAGGTCCTGCCCTGGATTCGGAACTATAGTAGCGACCCGTGGGCCATGCCCGTCATCACCGGCATCAGCATGGGTGGCTACACCTCGGCCAACACCTTCCTCAAGCATAGCGACGTCTTCCGGGGTCTCATCGCCATCAGTGGCTCCTATGACATCCGCAGCTACTTTGGCGACTACTACGACGACAACCTGTACTTCAACAACCCCGTGGACTACGTGCCCAACCTCAACGACGACTATCACCTATCGCGGCTGCGGGACCGCTCCATCATCCTGTTCACCGGCCAGGGAGCGTTCGAGGATCCGTCCCGCACCTATCAACTGTCGGACCTGCTCAACGCGAAGGGTATCTCGCATTGGCTGGATGTCTGGGGCCATGACGTCAACCACGACTGGCCCTGGTGGCACAAGGCGATGCCGATTTATGTAAATAGACTATTCTGAGGAGTAACCACGCGCTCGCTGGCGCGACCCCAGACAGGGTGGCGAGGACGATCAATCGCCGCAAACAGCAAGCGAGATCCATGGAGTAGGGCAGACCCGCCGGTCTGCCCTACTCGGTCTTGAGGCGGTAGCCGCGCCCGCGGACGGTAGTCAGGAAACGCGGCTGGCGTGGGTCTGGCTCGACCTTCTCGCGCACGCGGGCCACGAGGCGCTCGATACGGTCATCATCCACCTGGTCGATATACGCCTCCCCCCACACCTTTTCCACAATCTGATACTTGTCCACGATCTGGCCCCGGCGGTCGTTCAGCAAAGCCAGCAGGCGATATTCCAGGTCGGTCAATGGCGGGATAGGCCGGCCGTTGACGAAGACGTCGCCGCGCTCCGTGTCGACGCGCAGACTCTCGCCCTGCGGCTCTAGTCGCCGCTCACGGACGACAAAGGCGGTAAAGACCGGCGCGAACACCAGCAGGCCCCGCTCACCCTCCCTGGCCAGGTGCTTGGCGAGCAGGTACGCCCTGGCAGGCTCGGTCGGCGGCTGCCCGGCCACGATGGCAGCCAGGGCCTCGCGCTCGCTGTCGAGCAGTTCATTCCAGATGCCCGCGCATTCGGTCTGCACGTTAGGAACAGCGTTGACCGCCGCCGAGGCCAATCGCCGCCGCTCCTCGCCGGTCACGCCTCGTTCGTCCGCCAGCTCCCCTAGCAGGTAAACCATCGCCCGCAGAAGGCCAGGATGGCCGTTCATCTGGCCGTAGGCGAAGCTATAGTCGTCGTCGTCCAGGCTCACGCCACGTTCCTCGGCATAGCCAGCCATCTGCGCCCGTGCCTCGTCTGAACTGAGCAGCGACAGGTAGCGGGTCGTGTAGGCGAATAGCTCGTAGAATGGCTCCACGTCGGCGCGGATGACGGATGGCCGGTGGGTCGTCGCCGTGACATAGGTCAGGGCCAGGCCGTACTGGTCAGCCAGGCCCCGCAGGTTCAGGAAGACGCGGGCATCCAGCCGCCGCAACAGCGTGTCGAACTCGTCCAGGAGTAGGGCCAGCCGGCCCGACACGCGGATGATGGCGGCCAGGGCAGCGACGAAGGCGTAGGCGTCCTCAATCATGGTGGTCGGCGCGACGAGGGTGCGGTGGCAACCAGCCACCTCGGATCGAGCGGGGCTATCGGACGGCAAGCTATCCAGGGCGGCGCGAATAATCACCTCGTAGAAGCCTAGCTCGGTCCACTCCAAAACCTGGTTACAGTCGACGTAGACCGCCAGGCAGCCCGGCTCCGCATCGCCCACCGCGCGCAGGACGGCCGTCTTGCCCATATTGTTGACACCGACGATGGCATAGTGATCGCCGCGCTGGACGGCGCGGCGCACGGCGGCCACGTCGGCGGCGCGGCCAACGGGTAAGGCTGTCAGCTGAGTGAGTGGCATATTCGGCTTCCACCGGGAGGAATCGACCCAGGCGGGCCAGGGCGTATTATACGTATGCCGCTCCCCACGGGCAAGTCATGGTCTGACCTAGGGGAACCCGCCCTCGGCCCACTCCCAGGGCGATACATTGATGCCGTGGAGGCGAATCTCCCAGTGTAGATGTGGGCCGGTAGACAGGCCCGTGCTGCCAACACGCCCGATGACCTGCCCCGGCTTGACAGCCTCACCCGGTGAAACCAGCAACTCCGACATGTGAAAGTAGCCGCTGTAGACGCCCATGCCGTGGTCGATGAAGACGGTGTTGCCACGCACCGTGAGCGGCTCGGCCAGGGCGACGATACCGTGGGCGGCGGCCCGGACCGGCGTCCCCGTGGCCAGGTCATAGTCAATGCCTTCATGGTAGCGAGCATCGCCACCATTGTAGCGCCGCCGCTCGCCGAAGTTCGCGGTGATGGGGCCATCGGCCGGCGCAATGAACGGCCCCATCCACAGTGGCAGCGACTCACCGGTCTTGAATATGGCCTCGAGTCGCTGGGCCTCGCCCTCGATTAATTCCGGCGCGAGGAGCCGACTCGTCTCCGCATCGAGGTAGAAATCCTCTACCGGGTAATGGCCGTCACGCACGATAAGGGGCAGCCGTAGCAACGTAGTCCCGCCAGACGCGGTGGTGGCGGTGAGGTAGACGGTCTGCTGGCCGAGAACCGCAAGGGGTCCAATGGCGACCAGCGCCCATTGCCCGCCCTGGCCGTCACCCGCAAAGCGCAGCGTCTCGGTCTGGAACCTTCCCGTCAGCCGCGCCGGCTCGACAAGGTCAACTTCGATCTTGACCGTCTGCCCTTGCCTCGGCTGCTGCGGAGACAGGCGAACGCTGGCGAAGGGCGCGGGTAACGCCAGATCGCGATGGGGCAAGGCCGGCGGCGGGACGGTTGAAGCGGCGGCCAACGCGCCCCCATCACCACTGGGAACGATGAGACGCTGGCCGACCAGGACAAGATTCGGGTTGGCAAGCCCGTTCGCGCGGGCAATAGCCTCGACGCTTGTCCCCCAGCGCGCGGCGAGCTGACTTACATTCTCGCCGGGGCGCACGACGTACACGTCGCCCTGAGCGTGGGCGGCGGCCGCCGTCGCGCACAGGCCAACCGCCGCCAGGAGAACGGCCAGCCAGGTCCGCATCGTCTCACCCCTGGCGGACGCGCGTCGTCTGGGCCTTGAGGGCGGCCTCCACGATGCGGTCGGCGGGTATACCCTCAGCCTGGCCCTCGAAGTTGAGGATGACGCGGTGGCGCAGCGCGGGCGGCGCGGCGGCGACGATGTCGTCGAAGCTGACGTTGTAGCGGCCATCGAGCAGGGCCGAGACTTTCGCCCCCAGAATCATGGCCTGCAAGCCACGTGGGCTGGCTCCATAGCGCACGAAGCGGCGGATGGCGTCGGGCGCGCCCGAGTCTTCAGGGTGAGTCGCCATCAGCACGCGGGCCGCGAACTCGGTGACGTGGCCCGCGATGGGAACCTGACGCGCCAGCAACTGCATGGCGCGAATCGTATCGGCGTGGGCAACGATGACCGGCGCAACCGACTGGGCCGCCGTGGTGCGGTCGGCGATTTCTAGCAGATCCTCGAGGTTCGGATAGGGTACGTCAATCTTAAAAAAGAAGCGATCGAGCTGCGCCTCGGGCAAGGGATACGTGCCCTCCATCTCCAGCGGATTCTGGGTTGCCAGAACGAAGAAGGGCTGCGGCAACTCGTGGGTGGTCTTGGCGACGGTCACGTGCCGCTCCTGCATGGCCTCCAGCAGAGCCGACTGGGTGCGCGGCAGGGCGCGGTTGATCTCGTCGGCCAGCAGCAAGTTGGCAAAGACCGGCCCCGGCTCGAAGCGAAAAGCGCGGTCACCCGCGTCGTCGCGGACCAGGATGGTCCCACCCACAATATCGGCGGGCATCAGGTCGGGAGTGAACTGGACGCGGCTGAACGAGCAGTCGATGACCTGGGCCAGGGTGCGTACCAGCAGGGTCTTGCCGAGGCCGGGCGCGCCCTCCAACAAGGCGTGGCCCCCTCCCAGGAGCGTCACCATGAGCTGGCGGATCAGGGGCTGCTGGCCGACAATGACCCGACTGACCTCGCGCTCGATGGCGCTGGCCGTGGCGCGGAACTCGTCCGCCGTGATGGGTGGGGTTGACATGCGGTTCTCCTATCAGGCCGCGCCGCGACTGCGCGCCCAGCGACGCACGGCGATTTCAATCGGCCACAGAGCGAGGGCAGCCGTGAGCAGCCACGGCCACAGGGCGTGGGTGGGAGCTGGCGGGGGCGTGTCTGCGCCACGCAGGTCAGCCAGCGTGGTAAGGGCGCGCCCTCCCGTCCGTTGTGCCAGGGAGGCCAGCAGAGCCGTGCCGTCGCCCTGGGGAGCATACTCGGCCGGGTAGAGCTGGACGTAGCCGACCGAACTCGTCAGGCGCTGGTCGCCCCTCTCGACGGTCGCCTCGAAGCGGTAGGCCCCATCCATGGGCAGGCTGACGGCCTGCTCGTAGCGGCCAGGGGCAGTCTGACGCAGGCGCACGGTACGAGCCTCACCCTGGGGCGGCGTGACCTTCACGGTCGTCGCCGCCAGGTCGATGGGGTTGCCCGACTCGTCCAGGGCATCGACCACCAGCGTGCCCTCGCCAGGGCGATCGCCGGGCACGAGGTCGATGCGGGCCGGACCCGTCGATGGGTCAGCCAGCGTGTAGCGGACCAGCTGCGCCCAGAAGCGGCCGTAGTCCTTCCAGCCGGGCCAGTCCTTCGCCCACACGTCGCCGCTGTCCGATGTCCAGGCCACGGCACGGCCCAGGCCGTACTGCCACGCGCTAAGAATCGGGTCGCTATCCGGAGCGCGCAGCACGACCTCAGCCTCTGGCTTGGGTGTGGCCGAGATAAAGCCCTGCAAGGCGGGCAGGTCACGCGGAGCGAGACCGCGTAGCGTCGCGTGGGGCGCAGCCAACTCGGCGCGATACGTGCCCTCCTGGACGGGGTCGTCGCGGGCGATGGCGCTCTCCTCGACAGAGATGCGCGGAATATCAACCGGCTTGGCGGCGAAGTAGTAGCGGCCCTGGCCCCACTGCGCCAGCTGCGTCAACAAGTCCACGTCCGCGCCGTCGCCGATGGCGACCGTAGATAGGGTGATGTTGGCGCGGCGGGCATCCTCGACCGTCGCCAGATAGTCGGGCGGGCGACCGGTGAAGGAGCGGCCATCGGTCAGAAGAATAGCGTGTTTGGTAGCGACGGCTTCCTTGGCAAGTTCCGGCAGGCCCGCCTTGAGAGCGCCAAGGATCTCCGTTCCTCCACCCGGCGGGATGGTGGCAATCTGGTCCTGGATGCGTTGGCGGGCCAGGCCGTCGTCGATGGTGGTGAAGGGTAGCGTCCAGGTCGTCTCCGAATCGAAAATAAGCACCCCAATGCGGTCACCCTTATCGAG
>JAHCIE010000166.1 GCA_026129385.1 Anaerolineae bacterium | reverse complement strand
TCCATCAAGCTTAACGACGACGGGAGCTTCAACGTCCTGGTCGGCGCGACCGATCTGGGGACTGGCTCTGATACGGTGCTGGGCCAGATGGCGGCCGAGGTGCTGGGGGTGCCCCTGGACGACATCATCATGTACTCGTCGGACACCGACTTCACGCCCTTCGACGTGGGCGCGTATGCGTCCAGCACGACATACATCTCCGGCGCGGCGACGGTCAAGGCCGCCGAGCAGTGCGCCGAGCAGATTCGCGCCGTGGCAGCGGCCATGATCAACGAGCGCTACACACAACTGGAGGAGGAGGGCAGCACGACCGCCGAGGGCGGCCGCACCGCCGCCCCGGAGAAGCCGACCTACGAGGTTGGATCGGCTGGCCCGCAGGGGCCGCGCCTCGTCAAGCCCGCCGAGGTCGTCCTGCGTGACCGCCGCGCCTTTGCCCCCGATGGCCGCTCGGTGTCCCTGGCCGAGGTGGCCCTCAACTCGCTACACCATACCAACCAGCGCCAGATCATGGGTGTCGCGTCCTACGTGTCGCCCGAGTCGCCGCCGCCCTTTGCCGCCCAGTTCGCCGAGGTGACGGTGGACACGGAGACGGGGCAGGTGACGGTGGATAACCTGGTGATGGTGGTGGACGCGGGCCGCATCGTCAACCCGCTGACAGCTGAGGGGCAGATCGAGGGCGGCATGGCCCAGGCGCTGGGTTATGGCGTGTGCGAGGAGATGACCTATGACGACGCGGGCCGTAGCCTGGTCACGCGGCTGGATGACTACCGCGTCTTTCGCGCCGACGAGATGCCGCGCTTGACCGCCGAGTTCGTGGAGACCGACGAGCCGTCGCATCCCTTCGGCGTCAAGGCCGTCGCCGAGATCCCGATGGACGGCGTCGCGCCCGCCGTGGTCAACGCCATCCGTGACGCAACGGGCGCGCGCCTGTTCGAGATCCCCGCAACGCCAGAACGGGTGTGGCGGGCCTTGCAGGAGAGGGGGTAGGGCGGGCCGACCAAGGACGAAGGACGGAGGACCAATAGGACGCTCGTGGCCGACCAGGGCGAAGCAGGCTTAGGCCGTCAAGGAGGGAATGCTATACGCACGCCGTTGCGATTGCTTCCAGAGCAGTACCCGCGCGTGCGGGCGCTTTTCGAGCCGCTGCGCTACAATACCGTCGTCGACTCGGTCATCGACGGCAATACCCCGGCCTGGGTGGTCGCCGCCGACGCCGAGCGACCGACGACGGCCCTGATGTGGCCGCGCCAGGACGCCATGCTGGTCGCGGGGCGGCCCGACGCCCACGACTTCAACGCGGCGTTGCACACCCTCCTGACGAGCGAGGTCGTTCCCGACGCGCGGGCGCGCGGCATCCCCTACCTGTCGCTGCACTACCCCGACCGCGCATGGAAGCGTCCCATCGAGGCCGAGATTCTGCCCGGCCTGGGGGCAACCAGGGTGCGGCGGCGGACGTATCGCCGTGGGCAGTTGCGCGGGAACTGGCAGCGGGGTATGCCGCCCAATTGGGAGATGCGCCGCGTGGACGAGAGGCTGCTGACGTCTAGCCTGACCTACGCCGACCAGATGGCGGGGTGGGTGCGCTCCTTTTGGGTGTCGGATGCGGACTTCGCTGCGCGCGGCCTGGGCTTCTGCCTAGCTAACGATGAGGCGGTCGCCAGTTGGTGCGTGTCCGTGTTCGTCAGCGCCCCCGACTTCGAGCTTGGCGTAGCGACTGCGCCCGAATACCAGGGCCACGGTTTCGCGACTCTGACGGCCACCGCCTTTGTCGAGCATTGCATCAAGAACCGCCTGACGCCCCGCTGGCACTGCTGGGAGGACAACAAGGCGTCACAGTGCGTGGCCGCGAAGGTTGGCTTCGAGAGTCCGATGCGCTACGACGTGTACCGCTTCGAGCTGTGACGATTGACTGGCAATGAGCGACGACATCTCCCGCCTGCTAGATGTGACGGTCTTCCAGTACCTGGATGGCGGCGAGCGTTTGTTGTGGACAGGCAAGCCGCGCCCTGGGCTGCGATTTCGTTGGGCGACACTACGCAGCCTGCTGGGCAGTCTCATCTGGGCAGCCGTCGCCGTCTTTTTCGCTATCAATATCTGGCGGGGTGGGGCGACCGTCTCGAATTTCTTCGTCGCGCTGGGTCTCATTGGCTTTGCCCTGTACAGCACTGTCGGCCGCATCGCGCTCGAGGCCTGGTTGCGCTTGCGGACCCGCTATGCCGTGACGGACCGCCGCGTCCTCATCATCCAGGGTGTTAACCAGCCCACCATCCAGTCCATCGATCTCACTCCAACGACCCAGGTGACGTCCGACCTGCGCGGCGACGGTAGCGGCAGCCTCAGCTTTGGTGAGGGCCAGCTTGTCGCCACCGGCCGTCGCGGCCGTACCCGCCGCCTGCCACCCCCAACCTTCGACGACATCCCCGATGCCCAGCAGGCGTACGCTCTGATCCAGCGGGTGATGCACACCCAGCAAACCCCGTAGCGTCCGTCCCACCCTAGGCCCTCTGACGGGCATGCCGACGATAGGAGGCATCTCCGCCAGCGGCGCCGCAGAGGCTTGCCTGCCGTCAGGGTAATGGTCGAAGCCCATGGGGGAGAAGTGGCACGGCCACGGTTGACTGAACCGTGGCCGTCGTCTGTCACACGTAGGGAGAAGCAAACTGCTCCTCGGTGGGTTCCGCTCAGCAGAACCAGGGTTCGCTGAGGCGCGGGACGGCAATCGCCGTCAGGGGCATGGGTGGCAAGGGCGGCGGGGGCGGGGTCGCGACAGCCTCGACGGCCAGCGCCGCCAGCGCCAGGTCAGGGCTGGCCTGGTGGGCGCGCGCCCAGACGCGCTCGAAGAAGGCGCGGCGTGACAGGCGGCGGCCGACTGACGACTGAGCCAACTGCTCCAGGTCGCGCTGCAGGGCGTCGACGCGGGGGTCGGGGTTGCGCCAGGTGTAGGACAGCCGCGCCTGGTCAAGGCTGTCGATGACGGTGCGGGTCTCGGCCAGCTCTAGCAGTCGCGAGCCGGGCGGGATGAGCAGGCGAATAGCGTACTGGATAGGCGCGACGCGCTCGATGAGGTCCAGGCGGGCGATCTCGGCCAGGAAGTCGCGATAGCCGCCCACCGTGGTCCAGGGGGTGAAGGCGACGAAGGTGGGGATGATCTGTAGGCCCGCCGCGTCGCATAGCCGTAGGACAGTCTCGAACTCTGCCCGGGTGTGTTGCTTATCGAAGCGAGCGAGGATGCGCGCGTCGAAGGCCTCGACGGCCGAGGTGATGAACAGGCAGCCGGTGCGCTTCAGGGTGGGCAGCAAGTCGGCATGCTTGAGCAGATGCTCGACCTTGATGGTCACGTCGTAGCTGAGGCCCGGCCACTCGGCGTGCAGCGCCTCGATGATGGGCACGGCGTGGCCGGGACCGTTGAAGAAGTCAGGGTCGCCGAAGGTGATATGCTGCGCGCCCGCCGCCACCTGCTGGCGGATATCGGCCAGGACCACGTCGCGCTGGACGAGGCGGAAGCGCCCATTGTAGACCGGCACGACAGGGCAATGGCGGCACAGGTGCTTGCAGCCCCGCGTTGCCTCGACATAACCGACGATGCGCTCCGTGCCATCGCCTACCTCTAGCCTGGCGTAGCGATCGAGGGCCGGCAGTCCCGCGCGATCTGGAACGCGAAAGGTCTGGCGGTTGAGATTGACCAGGGGGATGTCGGCGGGCGGCTGCTCGGCGGCCAGGTCGTGAGCCAGGGCGACTAGCCCCGTTTCGAACTCACCGCCGATGAGGGTGTCAACGCCCAGGCTGCGCAGGTAGTCCTCGTTCTCTGGCGCATACAGCCCGTAGCAGCAGACGTGGGCGGTCGGGTTGACGCGGCGCACCTGATGCAGGGCGTCCACCGCCAGGCGCGTCGCGGTATGCATCGGCACATAGAAGGCGATCAGGTTGGCGTCGCGTACACGATCTTCTGGGAAGGCGTCCACCGCCAGATCGACGCACTCGACGTGCGCGCCCGCCTCGCGCAACCAGGCGGCGGGCGACGCCAGGCCAAAGGGCTGGCGTCCCATCTCGTAGGTAGAGATGAGGAGGACATTGAGGTTCATACTGGTAAGTGTAGCGTCGTATACGCCAGGGTCAAGCCTGGGGCAGGGCAGACGAAGGACGAAGGACCGCCGACCAATCCAGAGCCTGGCCCTTGGCTCCTGGTCCGCTTCGCTTCTTTGCCTGCCTCTCCTGGCGGGCGTATACTATGCCCAAGCGCGCCTGCGCTCCTTTCCCCACCTCGGGACACTAACTCATGGCTGACACACCCCTGACCCCCCATACCTGGGATACCTACCATGCGCCTATGACCGTCGACGAGGCGCTAACGATTCTGGCCCGCGAGCGCGGCAATGCCCGTATCATCGCCGGTGGCACCGACCTCATCATCGAGCTGGACCGCAACGTGCGGCGACTCGGTTCGGTGGTGGACATCACGCGCATTCCCGGCCTCAATCGCATCACTCTCGAAGACGACCGCATCACACTAGGGCCGCTGGTCACCCACAATCACGTCGTGGCGTCGGCGCTGTGCGTTGAGCACGCGCTGCCCCTGGCCCAGGCGTGCTGGGAGGTGGGCGCGCCCCAGATACGCAATCGCGGCACGGTAGCGGGCAACCTGATCACCGCCTCCCCGGCTAACGACACCATCACGCCGCTGGTGGCGATGGGCGCGAGCGTCACGCTGCGGTCGGCGCGCGGCGCGCGTGATGTGCCTCTGGCCGAGTTCCACACTGGCGTGCGGCGCACGGTCATGGCCGAGGACGAGATGCTGACGGCTATCCATATTCCCGCCCTGCGTGCCGACCAGCGCGGCGTTTTCCTCAAGCTCGGCCTGCGCCGCGCCCAGGCTATTTCGGTCGTGAATGTCGCGGCTGTGCTGACCTTCGATGGCGACGTGGTCACGGACGCGCGCATCACCCTCGGCTCGGTCGCGCCGACCATTATCTGTGCCCCCGAGGCGGAGGCGCTGCTGGTGGGCCAGCCGCTGACCCAGTCCAGTATCAATGCTGCTGCGCAGGCGGCACAGCAGGCGGCCAAACCCATCGACGACGTGCGCTCGACGCGCCTGTATCGCCGCCGCGCCGTGGGTGTCCTGACGAGTCGCGCCCTGGAGCGGCTGCGTACCGGCACAGAGCGCGCCGACTGGCCGACGGCCCCGACATTGTTGTGGGGCACGAGGGAGCCATACGCGGTGAGCACGACCAGCGCGCCCGCCACCCTGGTTGGTGACGCCGTGGTGACGGCGACGGTGAACGGCCACCCTGTCTCAGCGCCTGGCGCGAATCTGACTCTGCTCGATTGGCTGCGCGACGGGGTGGGCCTGACGGGGACGAAAGAGGGCTGCGCCGAGGGCGAGTGCGGCGCATGCACCGTCTACCTGGATGGCGTCGCCGTCATGGCGTGTCTGGTCCCCGCCGGGCGGGCCCACGGCGCGGACGTGGTGACGGTGGAGGGGCTGGCGCGGGGTGCGACGCTCCACCCGGTGCAGCAGGCCTTCGTCGAGCACGGGGCGGTGCAGTGCGGCTATTGCACGCCAGGCTTCGTCATGTCGGCGGCCAAGTTACTTGAAGAGTATCCGCGCCCGACGCGCCAGCAGGTGCAGACGGCCATCACTGGTAACCTGTGTCGCTGTACTGGCTACTACAAGATCATCGAGGCTATCGATGCGGCGGCTGAGGCTACGCCCACCTAGGGGCAACCGATGCGCCGCGATCTGGTGATTCTCGGCCTCGTCGGCTTCGTGACGTCCTTTGGCGCGCACTCGGTGGCCGTCAATCTGCCATCCTACGCGGCACAGGTCTCGGCTCCGAAGAGAAGTGGACACCGACGGGCGCGGACGAGCACGAATAGGGGGCGACGAGACCTTAGCCCCCCCTGCGTGCCTTTGTATCTTCGCGTTCTGGCCAGAACGGTACTCATCCGACCGTCAATTAAGGACGTTATGCTATGCGTGCTATCGGTAGTAGCCTCCCCCGCGAAGATGCCTATGGCAAGGTGACCGGCAATAGCCTGTACTCTGGTGACCTGGTCATGGACGGCATGCTCCACGCCTGCACCTTGCTGGCCCACCGCGTCCACGCCCGCATCCGTCGCCTCAACCTGACGGCGGCGCTGGCCGAGCCGGGCGTCGTCGCCATCTTCACGGCCCAGGACGTGCCCCACAACCGCTTCGGCCTTATCTACCCCGACCAGCCGGTGCTGTGTGGGCCGGGCGATGATGAGCACGCCGCCGTGGCGCGTTTCGTTGGCGACAAGGTGGCGCTCATCGTCGCCGAGACCCGCGCCGCGGCCGAGCGCGCCCGTGCCCTGATTCGCGTCGAGTACGAGGACCTACCGGCCGTGACCGACCCCGAAGTGGCGATGCGGCCCGGCGCACCGGTGCTGCACGCGAATCATCCTGACAATATCCTGCATCGCTACCGCGTGCGCAAAGGGGACATGGATGCGGGTTGGGCGGCGGCCGAGGTCGTGGTCGAGGGCGAGTATCGCATGGGGGCGCAGGAGCATGCCTACCTCCAGCCCGACGCAGGTCTGGCGTGGCTCGACAACGAGGGCCGCGTGACGGTGGCCGCCGCGGGCCAGTGGACGCACGAGGAACGGGAGCAAGTCGCCCATGCCCTGGGCCTGCCGGAGGAGCGTGTCCGCGTCATCCATCCGGCCATTGGCGGCGCGTTCGGCGGGCGCGAGGACATCTCGGTGCAGATCGTCCTGGCCCTGGCGGCCATGAAGCTGCGCTGCCCGGTGAAGCTGGTCTGGACGCGGGAGGAGACGACCATCGGCCACCACAAGCGCCACCCGGCCGTCTATCGCTGCCGCACCGGCGCGACCCGCGACGGCCGCCTGGTGGCGGCCAGCGTCGAACTGATTACCGACGGCGGGGCGTATGCCTCTACCAGCACCAAAGTTCTGGGCAACGCGACGATTATGGCCATTGGCCCCTACGAGTGCCCCAATGTCCACATCGATACCTACACCGTGTATACCAACAACGTGCCGTCGGGTGCGTTTCGGGGCTTCGGCGCGCCCCAGAGCCACTTCGCGGCCGAGTCGCAGATGAACAAGCTGGCTGAGGCGTTGGGTATCGACCGCGTCGAGCTGCGCCTGAAGTATGCCGTGCGCGCCGGCTCGACCCTGGTCACTCAGAGCGTCATCCCGC
>JAHCIE010000165.1 GCA_026129385.1 Anaerolineae bacterium | reverse complement strand
AGGTGGGCATCGCTAAGGACGCGCCCATCGGCCCCGCCACCGTCCGGGTCGGCTGGTACGACTGGCAGACCGGCGCACGCCTGCCCCTCGACGGCGACGGCGAGGGCGCGCTGGACCTCGACCGCGTGCGGGTAACGCCGTGACGACGCCGCCCGACCTCACCCGGCGCACTGCCCTGCTGCTGCTCCTGGCAGCCGTGATCTTCGGCGTGGCGCTGCGTCTCTACCAGCTGGGCACAGTTCCGCCCGGCATGCACCCCGACGAGGCCCACTACGCCGAGGACGCCGTGAGCATCATGCGCGGCTGGCGGCCCGTCTTCCTGCCCGCCAACAACGGCCGCGAGCCGCTCTTCGTCTATTTCATGGCGGGCCTGTTCAGCCTGCTCGGCCCGACTCTGTGGACCGCCCGTCTGGCTGGGGCCATTGTCGGCATCCTCATGATCCCCGCTCAGTACCTGTTCAGCATGGCGCTGCCCGTGCCCCGGCCGCGTCTCATCGCCGTCCTGGCCGCCGCCCTGGTCGCCTTTACTTTCTGGACCGTCTCCCAGTCGCACCAGGCGCTGCGGGCCGGACTGCTGCCCGTCTGGGTCGCCCTCATGGCCTGGTCGTGGTGGGTGGGGGCGGGCCAGGTGGACGAACGGCGCGTCACCCGTCGCGGCCTGCTCTGGGCCATCGTCACCGGCCTCATTCTTGCCGCTGCCATCTACACCCACCTGTCGGCGCGCCTGATGCCGCCCATCCTGGTCGGCTCGGCCCTGTGGCTCGCCGCTCGCCGCCGCACCTGGACTCCCCTGGTCTACCTGACCGTCGCCCTGGCCCTGGCGGGCGCGCTGTCCATCCCGCTAGCCCTCTACTTCGTCCAGAACCCCGACATGGCTACCCTGCGCACCGGGCAGGTGTCTGTCCTCAACCCCGAGGTCAACAAGGGCAACCTGCCCCTAACGCTGCTGCAAAACGCCTGGGCCATCCTGCTGATGACCAATGTCCGAGGCACAACCTCCTGGCTGGAGAACCTGCGCGGTCGCCCGGTGTTCGACCCGCTGATGGGCCTGTTCTTCCTGGGCGGCGTTGTGCTGCTCGCCCGCGACTTATTCAACCGGCGCGGCGAGAAAGCCCAGTCGGCGGCCGTCCTGCTGCTGCTGGTCTACGTCTTCCAGGTCATGCCCTCCTGGCTCAGCGCGGGCGCGCCGAGCTACGGCCGCCTCAACGGCGCATGGGCTGTCCTGTTCCTGCTGCCCGCCTGGGCGATGGAACGCGGCGCGGCAGTGGTCAGCCCGCGGGTGGGCCGCACCCTGACCACTGCCGCCCTGGTCGGCGTCCTGCTGGTGAGCGCCGTCTGGTCGGCGCGCGACTTCTTTGGCGTCTACGCCCACGCCCCGGAGGTCTACGACGTCTTCTTCGGCTGGTCGCTCGACCGCGCCCGCGCTGTGGCGGACGTCGTGCCCACCGGCACAGCCTACGCCTCGCCGACTCTATGGAACCAGGCGGTCATCCGCTTCAACAACGTCCAGAACCCACCCCGTGTTGTCGATAGCCGGGTCGGGCTGGTTCTGCCCCCCCAAGGCGACGCCGTATATCTGTTCGACCCCGCCGACGGGAAGGACGCCGACGCCTTCGGCAAACGCTGGCCCCAGGCCGTTCGCTCTGAGGCAAAGGACAGCCGGGGCGGCGTCAATCTGGTCGTCTACCGCATCCCCCAGGCCACTCAGCCCAGGCTGGACGCGACGCCCGCCCCCGCCGACGCTGTCTTCGGCGACAACATCCGTCTCGCCGCCTACCGCCTCGACGCCGACCACGTCAAGCCGGGGGATACCGTCCACGCCACCCTGGTCTGGGAAGCCCTCGCCCCCACCGCGACTGATCTCAACCTGTTCGTCCACCTCGTCGACGGCAGCGACCGCACCCTCGGTCAGGCCGACGGCCCACCCCTGGGTGGCAGCTTCCCCACCACCGTCTGGCAACCAGGCGAGACCGTGATACAGCAAATCGATGTACCCGTCGCGAAGGACGCACCCGCTGGCCTCGCCCGCCTGCGTCTCGGCTGGTACGACTGGCGTAGCGGCGAGCGATTACCCGCGCCTGGCTCTCCCGACTCCTCCGTGACCGTCGGCCAGGTCCAGGTCCAACGTTGACCGCAGTGTTCATCCCGCCGCGAGACGAATAGCAGGGCGGATGCCGGCCAGGGCCGCCATCCGCCCTGCATACACGAGATCGCTCACTGAAGAAGGCTATCAGGCAGTCGGCCGACTCCCTGTGCCCAGCCTCCACGACAGAGAAGCCAGGGGGGCAGGCGCAAGATAACCAGCCCGTAAGCCGCCGCCGCCAGCCCAATCACCAGGAACGCCAAGGCCACTCCGCCGCACATGCCCCTCGTGACGTGGAGGGCGGGGCACAGACACAGGAAGTCGTAGCCGGCGTGGAGAAGAATGACGGGCCAGAGCGTCGCCAGCCGCAACACCAACGCGCCCGACATGATGCCCAGCCCCATGGTCAGGGCCACCATCGGCAGCACGGCGACCAGCGGCCAGCCAAAGGCCACGCTACCGAGGTGGGTCAGCCCGAAGGCGAGCGCGGAGATGACAACGGCCCGGGTCGCGCCCGAGGGCGCCAGCGCCTGGAGAAGCACGCCACGCCACATCCCTTCCTCGGCAAAGGCGACCAGCAACGCCCACATGGCCCACACGCCACTAACCGCCGGGTCGAGGGCCGCGCCCGGCCGCCAGGCCAGTCCGTGAACCGCCAGGGGCGTTATCTCTAGAGCCAGGGGGACAGCGAGATACACCAGATGCGGCGCGCTCGGCCGCGCCGCCAGACCAACCCGCTGCCACCAGCCCAGGGCAGTGAGTAGCGCGGCTAGGGTCGCTGCATTTAAGGCCGCCCGTACCAGACTCCGAGTGACGTACGGCGCATCCGGCGTGAGCCAATCCAGGCCCGAGTAGATCAATTCGCCGCAGGCGAGCCATGCGCCACTGAACAGGGCGACGGCCAGGACCGGGCTCTGCATCACGACGCGGCGTAGACCCGCGGCTGGTGGCCACAACGGTGACCGATCGGGCACAGCCGAGATCAGCCTCGCGCCATTCGCGTTCCTGTCATACGTCATGACTCACCCTCTGGCTACCGTACGCGGCCGTCCAGCAATTGGCCCCCGCTATACTGGTAGCGGAACGGTCTGTTGGGTATGTAGCGCGATCTCGATGTCATCCACATTCATTATCGTTTCGTGGACCGGGCAATGCTCCGCCACACGCAGGATGGCCTGTTCCCGTGCTGCGCAGTCCCCATGGGGGATGTTGATCAACACCCGAAAGTTCGAGAGGCGGGCGGGGTTCCCTATCTTGTCGAAGGTGACATCGACGCTCATGTCGCGCAAGTCGACGTCGGCCTGTCCACAATAGTTCGCAACAAAGGCTGCGACACACGCGCCCAGTGAAGCCACGAACAGTTCGGGGGGCGTCGGAGCGCGACCCTTGCCGCCCATGCTCGCGGGCACGTCGGTCACAATAGTATGCTCGCCTAGCTTGCTCTCAAAGAGCATGTCGCCCTTGTAGCAGGTTGTGACTTTGCCCATTTCTTGATTCCTCCCTCCAGGTGACGCATGATTGCGCCATCCAGGAATTGTGATATGTGGTTCACCTGGTAGTATACCAGCCGGGCGCACATTCGTCAAGTATACTGTGTGTTTTTGCCCCATCACCCGTGTATTTGTACCATTTTGATACCACAAAACAGTCTCATCGCCGATTCTTTCGGCGGTGGACGCCGTGCAGGAGGCTACACCATGCTAGACGACTCATCTTCCCTGGTCAGCCAGCGGCTCAGGGCCGTCCGCCAGATGCGACATCTATCCCTCCGCGACCTGGCCGAGGCGAGCGGCGTCTCGATCAACACCATCAGCCTCATCGAGCGCGGCAAGACATCGCCCACCATCGCCACCCTCCACCGGCTCGCCGGGGCGCTCGGCGTCATGATCTCCGACTTTGTCGAGCCGGAGTCGGGCCGGCCCGTGATCTACCTCAAGCGCGACCAGCGCCAGCGGGCA
Organism: Anaerolineae bacterium; assembly: GCA_026129385.1. GTDB lineage: Bacteria > Chloroflexota > Anaerolineae > Epilineales > JAHCIE01 > JAHCIE01. The sequence goes on along the minus strand of JAHCIE010000165.1, from coordinate 3,155 downwards.
CGCAGCGCACGAGCGCTGATCGAGAGCCTGGGTACAGGACTACCCGGCCAGACGATGGAACCGTTGCTGATTACTCTGGAGCCAGAGGCGGATAGCGGCCCCGAGCCGATCGTTCACCTCGGCCACGAGCTGGTCGTGTGTCTCCAGGGTCAGATTCTGTATCTGGTGAGCGGCCAGGAGTACCAACTCGAAGTGGAGGATAGCCTGCTATTCGAGGCTTCCCTCCCGCATCGTTGGCGCAATGCCCAGCGTACCCCCGCTCGAGCGCTCCTGGTCATCCAATCACCCCAGGAACACCCCGACTCATCACAACAACACTTCTGAGGCTGCTCGGAACCTCTGCTCCATGTAAGGATTCGCCTGGTAAAGGCGTACTATAATAAGTGTCCGATGATAAGCGTTCGATATTGTGAGTACGTTGCACAGACAAAGGAGTCGTGCCATGCATCTGACCGACCTCGGTCGCTCCGACCAGGCCACCACCCGCGCTACCTCGTCAACACGTCTCGTGCCCCAGCGTCCGGCCGTCCATCTTCCCCCTGCCACCGACCTCCGCACTCAACTCGATGCCTTGCTGCGCCTGGCTCGCGCCCAGGGCGTCAAATCCGAGGAGATCATAGAGGCGCTACGCGAGGAACTGGAGTTCGAGGCCGAACTGGCGAACCGTGGCCGCCGCCTCGTCGCCGTGCTTGTGGACATGGGACCACCTGCTACGAGCGCGTGACTCCTCTCTCGTCGCCCAGAATTCGACAGGCCCACCTCCATCCTGGAGATGGGCCTGTTCTATGCGGCAGCGGGCCTGCGTCCGCAGCCCAGGCCGTGCTATAATGACCGTGGCAGCGCATACCGACGTCGCCACCCATCCACAGGACCATGACCGCACCCACTGCCCGCCCGATCCGCCACCTACCTTTCAGCGCCGAGGCCGCCCCACTTCAGCTGGCGGCCAGTCTGGCCCTGCTCGCCGGTGTCGAGGCTGGCGGCTTGCCCGTGATGCGCTGGTATGGCATGGACCCGCCCGCCCTCATCCTCGGCTCGTCGCAGCAGCCTGAGCAGGTCGACCCCGTCGCCCGCCGGACCCTCGGCGTCCACGTCTACCGACGCAGCAGCGGCGGGGGTGCGGTGCTCACCACCGAGCAACTTGGCCTGGACATTGCCCTGCCCGCCAACGACCCACTCCTGCCCACCGACATCACCGCGTCGTATCGCTGGCTGGGCGAGGTATGGGTCGCGGCGCTGGCGGGCCTGGGGATCGAGGGGCGAATGGTGTCGGTGGCCGAGGCTCGCGCCGACGTCCAGGCGCTATCACCCACTTTGCGGCGTATCTGCTACGCGGGCCTCTCCCCCTACGAGGTCGTGGCCGGCGGGCGCAAGTTGGTGGGATTGGCCCAGCGGCGGCGGCGTGGCGGCGCGCTCTACCAATGCGGCGTCTACCTGCGCTGGTCGCCCGACGCGACGGCCGCCCTGATGCGCGCCGACGAGGCCTCGGCCTTAGTGATTCAGGAGTTGGCCGCGCGCGTCGTCGGTCTCGACATGGTGGCGACACCTCCCGTGCCAACGGCTGCGAGAATCAGCGCCGCCTTCGCGGCGGCGCTCACGGCGCACACCGGCCTCACGCCGGCCCCCTCAGACTGGACCGTCACCGAGACCGCGACACGGGTGCAATTTGCCGAGACTATCCCGGCATTGCTATGAATCTGATCATTCCCATCAGCGAGGGCCGCATGGAAAAGCGCAAGAGTATCCTGACCGACATGGACGGCGTCCTGGTCCTGGGCCGCGAGCCGGTGCCGGGCGCGCCGGAGTTCATCACCCGCCTGCTGGATGAGGGCCGCCGGTTCATGGTGCTGACGAACAACAGCCTCTACCCGCCCGCCATCCTCCAGCACCGCCTGAAGCGCATCGGCCTAGAGATCCCCGAGGATCGCATCCACACCTCGGCTCTGGCGACGGCCCAGTTTTTGCGTACCCAGCACCCTCGTGGCTCAGCCTACGTCATCGGCGAGGAGGGGCTACACGAGGCCCTGGAAGACATCGGCTATACCTTCACCGACCGTGTCGCCGATTACGTCGTCCTGGGCGAGACGACGGACTACAGTTTCGACCGCATCACCAGCGCCGTGCGCCTCATCCTCGGTGGCGCGCGCTTCCTCGCCACCAACCCCGACGTCAACGGGCCAGGCGAGGGCGGCATCGTGCCTGCCACGGGCGCGGTCGCAGCCATGATTCAGAGCGCCACCGGCGTCGCCCCCTACTTCATCGGCAAGCCCAACCCGCTCATGATTCGCACCGCCCTGCGCCGCCTGGGCGAACACTCCGAGAACGCCATTATGATCGGCGACCGCATGGACACCGACATCCTCATCGGCATCGAAAGCGGCCTCGAGACGGTGCTCGTGCTAACCGGCGTCACCAGCCGCGACATGGTGGAGCGGTTCCCCTATCGCCCGACCCGTATCGTCGACTCGGTGGCCGACCTGCCTTGATTGCCCCATCCAGCGCCTGATGGCCGACGAGGGAGGCAGGCGCGCCCGGCCTGCCTCCCTCGCATTCCGCCTTAGGTCGCCCTGCAACAAGGGCTAGGGGATGGGCGTCTCGATGAACTGCCACAGGTTGGTGTCGCCCGGCATCATCTGGAGGAAGACATCCTTCTTCCATCTGTAGTAGGGCGTAAAGTCACGGAACTCCACATAGGCCCAACCAACCTTGCTGGTCGGTGGCGAGTTATCCGCGGTCGTGCCATAGAAATAGCATCCCGCGCCAACCTGTCCCTGGTAGCGGCCACCACCGAGATTTTGGCTCCCGCACATCTCCCGCAACTCAGCCAGGATGTTGTCATGGGACGCGGGCAGGTAGAACTGGAAGCGATAGATGCGACCACTAACCAGCGACGGGCGCGCCGGCGCCGTTGGCGCGGTGGACAGGTCAGTCTTGCCAAAGTCACACGTAGCATAGCTGCCATAGGTTGTGCCAGGATACAGCTTCAAGTCGCAACCGACGCTGGTGAAATCGCCTCGCATGATCTCATCATGGCCCCGGCTACCCCGCCACAGGTCCTTCACTTTCACCGGATCATAAGCCCCGGCGGCCAGCGTCTCTCCTGCCGCATACATCGGGTCAAAGCCCGAGTTCTGAACCCGTCGGCCGAAGTCTGG
>JAHCIE010000164.1 GCA_026129385.1 Anaerolineae bacterium | reverse complement strand
CTCCGGCCTACGGGCGCCAGGTATACCCCCTGACCCGCCTGCATCGCCAGCCGACGGATGCCCTCCACTGACACGCCATACTCCATCGCTGCTGCCTCTTGGGTGGTGGTCGAGGGGACGACCACGGCAGGAATCGCCAGCGTCAGCCCGGCCGGTAACGGCGCCGTGTATAACTGGCCTTTGGCGGCTTTCGCCTGGACATCCTGCAAGGCCGCGCTGTTCACCCAGGCCAACAGACTCATCGCCCAGGGGTCGGCCAGGCCGAAGTACCTCGCCACCTCTTCCAGGCTGTAGCCGCCCGTCGTCCGCACCATGACTCGTACCGGCGTCCCCACCGGCAGGCGCGGCGACATCGCCGCCGCCGCCAGGCCCGCCTGCGCGCTACCAATGGGCTTCACCGCTACGCCCCACGCCCGCCACGTTATTAGCGCCACGACGAGCAAGATCGCCAACACCATCATCGGCCACCACCGCTGACGCCGTAGCCGGCCGCTGGCCGCCGCCCATTGCGACACGTCCCGGGGGCGATGCTCACCCAGCCAGGCCCACGCCAGCGACGGCCAACGCCGCCAATCGGCGCGGCGCAGGCGGTCGAGGGGCACCGGGTAGCCCGCCTGCCAGGCGTGGGCTGGGTTCAGGGGTTTCCGCCACCCCGACGGACGACGGACGACGAGCGGCACAGGATAGCCAACCCGCCTGGCTCGCGCGGCGAATGCAGCGGCCAGCGTCGCCGATACCGCGTCAGCGTCCATCCCGGCCGCGACGGCCCGCCGCCGTAGCGTCTCGTCAGCCACGGCGCACGCCGACTCCAGCTGCCCTAGCAGGACTACCCCCTCGCGCTCCACCTGCCGCTCGGCCGCGTGGCCCGCTTTGTCAGCGGGGCCACCCTGGGCCGCAATGCTGCGCAGCGCGGCCTGGCGCAGATCGAGGGCGACGGCCAACGCGGCGATGAAGCGTCTCGCCTCGTCCAGGTCCCGCGGCCGTACCGGCTTCTCCGGAACGCGCATCGTTTCGGCCAGCAGCGCCAGCGCCTGCCCCGCATCCGCCTCGCCTCGGCGAACCTCGGCCAGCGTCAGCAGCAAGTCGGCGACGGCCGGCTCCTCCGCCCCCAACCGAAAGAACAGGTCGGCCAGCGTCGCCTGGAGGGCCGCTCGCCCTGCCATCGCCGCCAGCGCCTCCGGGTCGGCATCCAGGGCCGCCTCAATGTCGTCACCAAGGCGGCGCTCGCCCGTCTCGATCAGGCGCGCCAGCGCCTTCGTGTCGTCCGAGACATCCTCGTTCGGAAGAATTTCCACCGGCCCCGCACTGCGGGCCGCCGCCAGCAGGTCGCGAAAGGAGGCGGTCGGGGTCGCTGTACTCGCAGTCGATGCCCTCCGCCTCGGCGCACCCGTCCGTGGTGTGTCCATCACCGTACCTCAATTCAAGGGACACAAACCGCGGTGGCCCGAACGCTCACCGCGGTAACGTGGTCACACGACAGCCTTACCAACCTATTGTATCAGAACAAACGTTCTGGCGCAAGTAGATTTGCTGCAAATAGTTGATGAATAAAAAACGCATGTTCTTACTTGAAAACATCCCGTTATCTATGTGGAAATACCTACACCCGGTATCGTACCCCACACAGAACGCAGACTTGCATTTGGGAACAGGATGTGCTATAGTAAGGGTGTTGGGAGTGGCAGGGAAGGAGAACCGTATGACGCTCGGCCAACGTGTCCGGCAGCGCCGCGAGGAGAAGGGGATGAGCCTGTCGGCTCTAGCCCGATCAAGCCAGGTGTCAAAGGGCTATCTGAGCCAGATCGAGAACGACAGTGCGCCGCGCCCCTCGGGCGAGACGCTGTATCGCATGGCGACCGCGCTCGGCACGACGGTCGCCGACCTGCTGGGTCGCGAGGTTGAGGTCGCTACCATCGCAGTCTCGCCCTCCCTGCGGGAGTTTGCCCGCGAAGCCAGTCTGCCCGAGGCTGACGTGTCGATGCTGGCCGGTATCCGCTATCGCGGCGAGCAGCCACGCAATTCCGCCGACTGGCGTTATCTCTACGAGAGTATCCGACGCACCATCCGCGGCGGATCCGAACCTAACGAAGCATGAACCCGCGCCACTGGTCCAGTGACGCCGCACACGCTCTGTGTCGCGTGACAGGCCACTCTGACCCGGTGGCGGCCATGATTGCGCGCGCCGACGCCCTTCTCGACGAAGCCGCCGTGGCGGGGCCGCCGGTCCCGCTGGCGGTCCTGGCGTCCTTCCAGGGTATTCGCAGTATCGAAACCATCGACATCGTGGCGTCGGGGCGACTTATCGTCCACCCCGAAGGCAGCGTGGTGCAGGTTAACCGCGCCGAGAGTCCCGCCCGCCGCCAGTTTACCATCGCCCACGAAATCGCCCACACGCTACTGCCCGCCTACGCCGCCCACCCCCACGACGTCGAGGATGTCCACACCGGCGACTACCCGCCAACCGCCGAGGAGGAGCACCTGTGCGACGTAGGCGCGTCCGCGCTCCTCCTGCCCGAGCGCTGGCTGCGGCCAGCTGCTCAGCAGCGACCGCCCTCCCTTGCCTCCCTCCAGGACATCGCCCGCCAGTTCAAGGCCTCCCTGGAAGCCACGGCCCGCGCGGTAGCTCGCCTGGACGTCTGGCCCTTCGCCCTCGTCTTCTGGGAACCGGGCTGGCGCAAGGCCGACCGCGCCGCCGCTGCCCAGGGCGACCCGATTCCCCCCGCTCTGCGCGTCACCCGCGCCATCGCCGCGCCCTCCTTCGGGGTCTACATTCCCCGCAACAAGTCTGTCGCCGAGGACACCAGCATCTATCAAGCCTACGCCAGCGGCTCACCCACCCACGGCATCGACCGGCTCACGCTCCGCACGGCCGACACAGATGTTCAGGCAGAGTCGGTCTACGTCCCACTCATGCGCGGCGCGGTCCTCCACCCGCGCGTCGTCTCCTTCCTGCTGCGCCCCCACACCGACGCCACCCCCAGGGACCACTCCATCTCGGCGTGAGACCGTATGAAATGGGAACCGAGATGCGTGCGAAGTCTCTCGCGCATCCCGGTTGTGTGTCTTCTCGATGGAGCTTGACGCTTCACCACCATACTTGACAAAGGCGAAGCAATGTAGCTATACTCACGTTCGGCCCCTTCGCCAGCGGGAGGACGTGACCATGTCGGACAACGCCCCCGACGAGTACATCACCGTCGACGAGGCCAGCATGCTACTAGGCGTCAAGAAAGCTACCCTCTACGCCTACGTCTCGCGTGGCCTGATTCACAGCTACAAGCAGGGCATCCGCCGTCAGCGTCTCTACAGCCGTCGCCAGCTTGAGGCCCTGCTGACCATCCGCCCCGGCGTGACGCCCACCGAGACCGAGGCGACAGCCGAGACCGAGCGCCTGCCCCCAGCCGCCGAGTGGATGGCCCGCCGATGAGCGCCGACACCCCATCCCATCCCCTCATCGAAACGTCGGTCAGCGCTGTCATCGATGGGCAACTCACCTACCGGGGCATCCCTGTTCAAGAGATCGTGGAACATGGTGACTTCGCTACCACGGCCTGGCTACTGTGGCATGGCGCGCTGCCCACGTCGGCCGAGCAGGGCGAGCTGGCAAGCAGCCTCGCCGCCGCGTGGGACCTACCCCGCGAGATGACCACCCGCCTACGCGCCCTCCCCCCTACCACACCCATTCTCACCGTGCTACGCGACGCAATCGCCACCGTCGAACTGGCGTCTCCGCGCCCATGGGCGTCCTCATCCGGCAGCGGATCGCCAACCGACCCACTGCGCCTGCTCGGCATGCTACCCAATGTCGCTGCCCTCTGGCATCACATCGCCGCCGGTCGGCCCCACTTCGCCCCGCGTGTCGAGGGCTCGCCGGCCGCCCGCCTCCTACACGCCCTTCGCGGCGAGGCCCCCTCCGACGCAGAGGCCCGCGCCCTTGACCGCGCCCTCATCCTCTACGCCGACTATGGCCTGGCCGCTTCGACCCTGGCTGTCCGCGTTGCTGCCGCCGCCGAGGCCTCGCTACCCACGGCCCTCATCACCGCCCTGTGCGTTGTCAGCGGCCCGCTACATGGCGACGTGCTCGACCAGATAGCGCAATTTCTGGCCGACATCCCGGCGCCCAACGAGGCGCCCCGCGCCGTCGAGCCATTGCTGCGGCTGGGCCTGCTCCCGCCTGGCTTCGCCGCCCCCGCTGACCCCCGCACCGCGCCGTTCCGACGCCTGGCCGCCGCCCCAGGTCGCGGCCCCTGGCTCAAGGTGGCCGACGCCGTCGCCGACGCCGTCCATACCCGCACAGGCTGCACCCCCACGGCTGACCTGTACGCCGCCGTTCTTCTCAATGGCCTCGGCATCCCCCGCGACCTGGCCCCCGCCATTTTCGCCCTCGGCCGTGCGGCCGGTTGGATCGCCCACGCTCTGGAACAGCAGGCAGACAATCGCTTCGCCCCGCCCACGGCTCGGTACATCGGCCCGCCCGTGACCGCCTGGCCCACGCGCCGCGCCCGCCCATAGCGCGGACATGGATATGGCCGGGCTGCCGCGCCAGACAGGCGCAGCGAAGGACGAGGGAATACGGAATATTGCCCATCGCGGGCTGAGCATGCTATGATTCCGGCGGCGACGCCCTCCCATCGCCACTGAAAGCGTACCCGGCGAGCCGACCACGAGATGCCCATGACCCCACCTACTACCCCCCCAGCACGACCCACCGTCGGCCTGGCCCTCGGCGGCGGTGGTGCGCGCGGCCTCGCTCATATTGGCCTGCTCAAAGTACTGACGCGGGAAGGCATCCCCATCGACTACATCGCCGGCACCAGCATGGGCGGCATCCTGGGAGCCTTGTATAGTATCGGCATGCCCCTTGACCAGATTGAGGCCGAAGCGAAGAGCCTGGGTAGCCGACGCAGCATGCTAGGTCTCGCCGACATCCAAATCTCCCAGACTGGCTTACTACGGGGGGCGCGCATCCAGGCCCACTTCGCTAGCCTCATCGGGGCCGAGCGGACCTTCGCCGAGCTGACGCCCCCCCTCGCCATCGTCGCCAGCGACATGAACAGCGGACGGGAAGTCATTTTCCAGGAAGGCCGCGTCATCGATGCCCTACGCGCGACCATGTCTGTCCCCGGCGTATTCCGCCCCTATGAGCTGGGACCGTACCGCCTCGTCGATGGCGGCATCCTGAACAACGTCCCCACCAATATCGTGCGCGGCATGGGCGCCACGGTGGTGATCGCCCAGGACGTTCTGCCCCACTACAGCCTCAACGTACCCGGCGAGCCTCCCCTGATCTCACCGATGGCCCTCGGCGGCCTGCCGCGCGTGTACAACGACTTCTGGCAGATCGAGAGCATCATGATCTCGGCCATCACCGAGCTACGGATGATAATGTCACCGCCAGACGTACTCATCTGGCCCAACCTGCCCATGAACATGGGGCTGTTCCTGGGCTTCGATCAGGCGCGCGTTGGCATCATCGCCGGCGAAGAGGCTGCCGAACAGGCCCTGCCACGCATTCGCGCCGCACTATCCGCTGCGCCCGAATGAAACGTGGGGCGTGCAGCGTGCGAACTGCGGCCATAACTCACGCATCACACTTCCCCAACCTCCACCGAGGGCCGAGGCTCTCGCCGCACCTGAAAGTACAGCCAGAACACGGCCGTCCCCAGCACCCCCATCACCGCACCGAACGCAAATAGCGGCGGGTAGCCGAGGCGCGTAATCATTTGCCCCCCCAGGTACGCCGTGAACGCGAAACTCACGCCGGCTGACGTCTCCGAGACACCGCTGAGCAGGCCGCGACGCTCGGGGGGCACGATGTCCATAGCATACACCAGGAACGCCGCATAGCGCACCGACGACAGCGACGTGATGCCCACGAAGCCCAGGCTCGCCGCGATCCAATCGGGAATGAAGATCATCGGTAGCGCCGCTAGCGACAGCCCCAGCGATCCCCAGGTCACGGTATTCGCGTTTCCCCAGCGGCGCGCCAGCATCGGCGCGAGGAGCGCGGTCGGCACGGCCAGCAGCCGCCCTAATGCCGTCACGATACCGATGGTGACCGTCGGCGTATGTAGCGCCGAGTCCATGTAGACGTTAAAGAAGGGGATCGTCGTGCCAACCGCGCCCGCCTGCAAGAAGCGCACCACACCCAGAACGACGATGACCATGAGCGGGAAGGCCACGGCCGCCTCGCTCTTTGGGCCGGCGGTCCGCCGGGCGACATCCGAGGCGGCGAACATGACGGCAAAAGCCACGGCCAAGCCTATGGCCGCCACTCCCAGGGGCACAGCATAGGGCAGCGGCGCAGACAGGGTCACGCCCAGTCGCGCTACCAGCAGCCCCGGCAAGAAGCCCCCCAGCAGGCTGCCCACGAAAGCCGCGAACGACCAGAGCGCCACCTGGTAAGAGAACGCTCGCTCCCGCAGTGCGGGTGGGGCAACCGCCGTCAGGTACGGCGGGCCGTTGACAAAGAAGAACGCCAACCCCACCATCTGTACCGAGTACAAACCCAGCAGCCATGCCGAGACCGCCGTCGCGGGGACCAGGGCGGCCAGCGGCATGAGAATCGCCGTCCCCGTCATGAGGCCGAGGCCGAGAAGCATACTACGTCGGCTACCCCAGTGGCTGCCCAGTACGCCCGCTGGCGCACTCGCCACAGTGAACGCCACCAGGCTGACGGACGCCAGCAACCCCACAAAGTCCGGCTCGTAGCCCAGGCGCAGCACATACAGATTGTAGACGACAGAGTAGATGCCGCCGTCAATGGTAAAACCGACGAGGCCGATGGCAGTCAGGTACAGGAGGATGTCACGTCGGGGCATAGCGAGGTCGACGGCTAGGGGTTACATATCATGGGTATGGGATTCAGCAGTCGCTTTCGACGTAGCGGCAGGCGGCGGTGGCCCAGTCAAAGCAACGATGGGTAACGGCCCTGCCCCCGCGCACCGACACCACCAGGTACGCCACACCCGGGTAACTCGGCTCATCGAAGGGCGCAGCCATCGCTACGTCCTCGTCCGAAAAGTAGGCATCAGCGTCGGGGTGAGAATGATACAGCCACGCCAGGCGCTGCCCCCGCTCCTCCGCCCGGCGATGGATGGCGAGTAGCTCGCGGGCGCTGATGACGTAGGCTGTCCGCGCGTCACGCGGATAGCGGTCCGGCTCGCGGGCATGCAGTTCATTCTGCGCATTCGTGCACCGCAGCGCCTCCCAACGCGGGCCGGCGGGGTCATCCACCTGCCAGATGGCCCCGCAGCATTCGAAGGGGTACTCCTCTTGGGCATGCGCGTACACCGCCGCGA
>JAHCIE010000163.1 GCA_026129385.1 Anaerolineae bacterium | reverse complement strand
CGTGCTGCGCCATCGCCTCGTGCCCTCCTATGAGGCGCTATCCGACAACGTCAGCAGCGACGATCTGGTAAAGCAGATTCTTGGCCGCATCCCGACGCCGGTGGTACCCTTGCATGAGCATCTCGTCTTCCGCCCCAACGCCTGAGCGTATCCTGCAGCGCCTCGACTGGCAGGTGATTCGCCGCCTGGACGGGCTGCTCCAGGGCGACTACCGCAGCCTGTTCTACGGCTACGGCGTCGACTTCGCCGACCTGCGCGAGTACCAGCCGGAAGATGACGTGCGCTACATTGACTGGAACGTCACGGCGCGCATGGACACGCCCTACGTCCGCCAGTACGTCGAAGACCGCGACATCACCGCCTGGTTCTTGCTCGACCTCAGCCCATCGGTCGACTTCGGCACGCTGCAAACCCAGAAACGTAACACGCTCGTCGACCTGGTGACGACCCTGGCGCGACTGCTGACTCGCCACGGCAACCGCGTCGGCGCGATGTTCTATACCAGTCGCGGCCGCGTCGACCGCACCATCCCCGCGCGGGGTGGCCGCATCCAGGTGCTGCGCCTGGTCAACGACCTGCTCAAGCAGCCGCGCCTGACCGACGCTCCCTTCACCGACCTGACGCCTCTCCTGCAAGCCGGGCTGCACACCATCCGCCGCCGCTCGCTGGTCTTCATCATCTCCGACTTCATCAGCGCGCCCGGCTGGGAGCGCCCCCTCAGTCTGCTGAACCAGCGTCACGAGGTTCTCGCCATTCGCCTGTGGGATCCGCGTGAGATGGACCTGCCCGACGTGGGGCCGATCATCATGCAGGACGCCGAGACGGGCGAGCAACTGTATGTCGATACCCATGACAAGAAGTTCCGCCAGCGCTTCCGCGAAGCTGCGCAGCGCCGCGAGGCGACCCTGACGGCGGGCTTCAAGCGCGCCGGCGTGGATGCCTTCGCCATCTCGACCGAGGAAGACCTGGTGCGGGCCATCATTCGCTTTGCGGAGCGCCGCGAGCGCCGCCAACGTTGAGCAGGAACTGACGCCCATGTCGTTTATCTGGCCTGCGATGCTGCTGTCCCTGCTGCTGCTACCGCTCCGGGTGGCGCTGTATCGGCACACCCTACAGCGACGGCAGCGGCTGGCGGCGCGCTACGGCAGCCTGGGGCTGGCGCAGGATAGCGGCGCGCGGAATGCAACCTGGAAGCGTGTCGCGCCACCGGCCCTGTTCTTGCTCGGCCTGGCCGTCCTGGCCTTCGCCCTGGCGCGGCCCCAGGCCGTCGTCAGCCTGCCCAGGGTCGAAGGCACGGTCATCCTCACTTTCGATACTTCTGGCAGCATGGGCGCCGACGACATGCAGCCAACGCGCATGGAAGCGGCCAAGGCCGCCGCCCGCGAATTCATCCAGCGCCAGCCGCCGACCGTCCTGGTAGGTGTCGTCAGCTTCAGCGACAGTGGCTTCTCAATCCAGCCGCCGACCAACGACCAGGCCGCGGTGCTGGCCGCCGTCGACCGTCTGGCCCCCGCCCGTGGCACATCCCTCGGCAACGGCATCAACGCCGCGCTGGGCGCCATCGAGGCCATGCAGCGCCGCGAGCCACCACACTACTACACCAACGCCACCGCTGTGCCCAGCCCGACGGCGACGCCTGTCCCCGAGGGAACCTACGTCCCGGCCGTGATTGTCCTCCTCACCGATGGCGAGAGTAACGTGCCGCCCGATCCGCTGATCGCGGCCAGGGCCGCCGCCGAGCGGGGCGTGCGCATCTACCCTATTGGCATCGGCAGCGCTACCGGCACAACGCTGAAGGTCGAGGGGTTCACCGTACACACCCAGCTTGACGAGGCCGTGCTGCGTCAGATCGCTGATCTCACCAACGGCGTGTATTACAATGCGCAGAACGAGCAAGACCTGCGCACCGTCTACGAGAATGTCGGGGCGCACCTGATCGTCCGCCCCCAGTTGACAGAGATTACGTCTATCTTCGCGGGCCTGAGCCTGATGACGCTGCTCCTGGGCGGGCTGCTGTCGCTGCTATGGTTCAGCCGCCTGCCATGATGATGGCCGGCCGCCTGGTGTGGGTGGGGAGGTAATCGGTGAGCGTTCTCTGGCCGGGGTTCCTGCTGCTGCTCGGTCTTGTTCCACTGCTGATCGCGGGCTATATCTGGGCGCTGCGCCGGCGTCGCCCCGCGGCGATCCGCTACTCGAGCCTGTCGCTGGTACGTGAGGCGCAGCCGCCCCGGTCCAACTGGCGGCGGCACGCGCCTTTCGCCCTATTCGTTGCCGCTGTGGCGGGCCTGGTTCTGGCCGTGGCTCGCCCCGTCGCCATCGTCCGCGTGCCCGCCAACCGCACCACTATCATGCTTGCCCTGGACGTGTCGCGCAGCATGTGCTCAACGGACGTTCCGCCTAACCGCCTGGCCGCCGCCAAGGATGCAGCTCTCAGCTTCATTGAACGCGAAACGCCGGCCCGGCAGATGGGCGTCGTAGCCTTCGCGGGCTACGCGGAGGTGATTCAGTCACCCACCAACGACCCGGAATTGCTGCAAGACGCCGTGGAGAGCCTCGTTACGGGTAGCCGCACGGCGATTGGCAGCGGCATCTTGAAGTCCATCGACGCCATCGCCGATGTGGACCAGGACGTTGCCCCCAGCGTGACCAGCGCCTCGTCAGGCCCCACGCCCACGCCTGTGCCCAAAGGGGCCTATGTGCCGCACATCATTGTCCTACTCACGGATGGCGCCAGCAACACTGGCCCCACCCCAATATCAGCGGCGCAGCAGGCGGCCGACCGGGGCATCCGCGTCTACACCATCGGCTTCGGGACGGAGGCAGGCTCGGAGTTCCCCAACTGCGACCAACGACTGGTCGGCAGCGAACCATCGCCAGGTGGGACGGGCAGTGGGCCGCCGCCCGGCGGCGGGCGTGGACCAGGCGGCGGGGGAGGTGGCTTCCGACGTGGCATCGACGAAGCGACGCTCAAGCGCGGTGCCGCACTGACGGACGGCGAGTATTACGCAGCCCAGAGCGCGGATGAGCTGACCGAGGTGTTCCGTAGCCTGCCGACCTCCCTGATCGCCCGCTATGAGACTACCGAGATCAGCTTCATCTTCGTCACCCTGGGCGCGCTGCTGGCGGCGCTGGCCGTGATTCTGTCCCTGCTGTGGCGTCCCCTACCCTGACCACCCATGCGCCTGTACGCTATCAGTGACTTGCATCTGTCGCGTCGCGCCAACCGCGAGGCGTTGACCGCCCTCTCCGCTCATCCCGACGACTGGCTCATCGTGGCGGGCGACGTGGGCGAGACCGAGACTCACCTCCACTTCGCCCTGGCGACCCTGACGCCCCGCTTCCAGCGCCTCGTCTGGACGCCCGGCAACCACGACCTATGGACGCTGCCCCAGGACCGCAACCCGCTGCGCGGCGAGGCCAAGTACCGCCGCCTGGTGGACATCTGCCGCGACTACGGCGTGCTGACGCCCGAAGACCCCTTCGCCGCCTGGCCACCTGCCAACCCGCGCTACTGGCTGGCTCCGATCTTCACCCTCTACGACTACAGCTATCGCCCTGACCATGTGCCGACGACGGAGGCCGTCGCCTGGGCCTCGGAGTCGGGCATCGTGTCAATGGACGAGGACCTGCTACACCACGAACCGTACCCGTCGCGTTCGGTGTGGTGTGGGTTGCGCTGCCGCTACACAGAAAAGCGGCTGGCCGCCGTCGATGGCGACCTGCCGCTCGTGCTCATCAACCATTTCCCCCTGCGCCAGGGCCACGCCCGGCTGCGGCGCGTGCCCCGCTTCTCGGTCTGGTGCGGCACGCGCCGCACCGACGACTGGCACACGCGCTTCCCGGTGGCCGTCGTCGTCTACGGCCACCTCCACATCCGCCACCAGCATTTCGACGACGGCGTTCGCTTCGAGGAAGTCTCCCTCGGCTACCCCGGCCAATGGAACGCTGCCGTCGGTCTTCAGCCCTACCTGCGCCCCATACTGACGGCGTAAGCCACAACGCGGTTGACTCCGATGCGTACCTTTGCTAAGCTTACCTTTAGTGAAGGCACAGGAAAGGCGTATGGATACCCTAAAGATTGAGGTGGAGTTGCCGCGCGACATGCTGGTCGCGCTAAACATTACCGCTTCCGAGGCGAGCCAGGTCGCTAAGGAATTGGTCGTGCTCGAGCTGTTCCGAGAGGGAGAGATCTCAGGCGGCAAGGCAGCCGAGATTCTGGGGCTGACTAAGTTCCAGTTTATGTCACTACTCGCTACGCGAGACATATCCTATCTGGACCTCGATGGACGGAGCCTGCAAGACGACGTACAGACGGCAATGGACGCCGGCCGACCCGCTGTCAAGTAGATGTCCGTCGTCAGCAATGCCGGCCCCCTGATCGCCCTGGCGCGGATTGAGCGCTTGGATCTATTGGTGGCGGTGTACGGCGAGGTTGTGATCCCGCCCACCGTGTACAGGGAGGTATCGCACGAGAATCTCCCTGGTGGAGCCATCGTAGCCCGGGCTGAGTGGCTGCAAGTACGCCATGTAGACAATCAAACCGCCGTACAGCGTCTCCGCTTCTGGCTTGACGCGGGCGAGAGTGAGGCGATCGTCCTGGCTCAACAGCTTGGCTCGGCCCTCTTGATAGATGAGCGGCGTGGTCGGGGGATAGCTACCGCCCTCGGCCGCCGCGTTACCGATACTATCGGCACGCTCATCGCTGCCAAGCAGAGAGGCTTCGTCTCCTCGGTGACGCCTCTATTGGACGCTCTTATCACGCACGGTGTCCGCCTGTCGCCCCGTCTCTATCGCGAGGCCCAGAAAGTCGCGGACGAGGCGTGATGCCAGGCCAATGCCAAATCTGCGCTTTATTCCGTCGCTGTCTGCCCCATCGTCGCCAACGCTTGAATCTCATCGCGCGTGATGATGCTCATCTCGTAGTGGTCGTGGCGGACAGCGTCCGTGTAGGGCTGGACCTGCTCGGGCGGGAAGCCAAGCGTCAGCAGCGTCAGTCGCATAATCTCCAGTCCCCCTTCCAGCTCCGGCTGAACCACCTCCTGCGCCCCTGACCGATACAGTCGCTGCACCCCCGACCGAGTCCCCGCGCGGGCGATAATGGGGAGGTCAGGAGCCATCTCGCGCGCCGCAACGACTACCACCTCAGTGGCCGCCTCCTCTGGCAGCGTGACAACCAGCGCGCGGGCGTCGGCGAGACCAGCGTGAGTCAGCACCTCCGAGTTAGCTGCGTCTCCCATCAGGCTCGGGATACCTTGTTGGTCAAACTCGACGGCGCGCTGCGCATCAATCTCCACCACCAGCCGTGGGACACCGAGGCGATCCAGCACATTCACGATATGCTTGCCCACCCGCCCGGCTCCGACGACGACGACGTGATTGGTGAGCCTGGGCGTGGCAAGGTCGGGTGGTGTCCCGTGCCGGTCCAGGCGCGCCCACAGGGCCGGGAAGCGGCGCAGGGTCCGTTCGGTCAGCGGCAGCGCCCGGAAGAGGAGCGGATTCAGCACGATGGACACCAGCGCGCCGGCCAGAATCAATGAGTATTGGTCGGCCGTCAAGATGCCCAGCGAGAGGCCCGTCTGGCCGACGATGAAGGAGAACTCGCCGATCTGCCCTCGACCGGCGGCCGTGACGAGCATCGTCATAGCCGAGGCAGGCAGCACAAAGCCCATGAGGAGGGTAAAGAAGGGCTTGCCGATCATGATCAGCGCGGTCAACGCCAGCACGGGGCCGATATTGGCGACCAGATAGGCCGGGTTGACCAGCATGCCCACCGACACGAAGAAGATGACGGTGAACACGTCGCGGAACGGAATCACCTCCGCACCGATCTGGTGGCTGATGGAGGACTCGCCCAGCACCGCGCCCGCCAGAAACGCGCCCAGGGCGAGCGACAACCCGAACAACTCGGCCGACCCCAGCGCGACACCCACCGCAACAGTGACGACAGCGAGGATGAACAACTCCCGCGAGCGGGTGAAGGCGATACGAGTCAGCAGCCAGGGCAGGAAGCGCGCACCGACCAATAGCATCAGGGCGATGAAGGCGAAGGCCTTGACCAGGGCCGATACCACAC
Source organism: Anaerolineae bacterium (assembly GCA_026129385.1). GTDB lineage: Bacteria > Chloroflexota > Anaerolineae > Epilineales > JAHCIE01 > JAHCIE01. The sequence continues at coordinate 1,329 of JAHCIE010000163.1, read as the reverse complement.
TCTGCCACGACGCGCTCTGACCGCTACCGAACAGGGCGGGCAACAGCACCAGGATGAAGATCGTTGCCAGGTCTTCCAGCACGAGCCAGCCCACCGCCACCTGGCCGTGGACCGTGTTCAGGAGACCTCTGTCGGCCAGGCTGCGCAGCAGCACGACTGTGCTGGCAATGGCCACAGCGAAGCCGAGCACCAGGCCAGCCGCAATAGACCAGCCCCACATCTGCGTCAGAGCAAATCCCAGCGCCGTCGCGATGGCAATCTGCACCAGCGCGCCAGGAATCGCCACTGCCCGCACCGCCCACAGGTCGCGCAACGAGAAATGCAACCCGACGCCGAACATCAGGAAGATGACGCCCAGTTCGGCCAGTTGGCCCATAGCCTCGACATTACCGACGAAGCCGGGCGTAAATGGGCCAATGACCATCCCGGCCAGCAGGTAACCGACGATCGTTGGCAGGCCCAGGCGGCGTGCGATTAGCCCGCCGACGAAGGCCGCTACCAGTGCGCCGCCGATGGTAATGAGCAGATCCAGACTGTGCATACGGCCCTCCACCTCGCGGTGAACTGTATCACACCTGCCGCGTTAAGTAAAAAGGGGGGCAGAGGCGTCAGTGACGATGCCAACGTAGCGATCGCACATGAAGAAAGGCCCTGAGGTCGGCGAGACCTCAGGGCCTTTCTGACATGCGTGTCGCTAGCGGGTGAAGTTGAAGTTGGCGCGGTAGGTCGTGCCATCCACCAGTTTCACCACGAACTGGCGGCACGAGTTCGACCACGACTTCTCCGTCTTCCACACGTAGGTGTACCGATTCGCCGATGAGTCGTACTGGAGGCCGCTCGCGCCGGACGTTGAGGTCGGCTCGACGCCGTCGACGAGAGCCGCTGACCCACAGGGAATCACCTGCGACTTAGGATAACCGGGCGCGAGGATTTGCAGCCCCTGCGGCCCGCCCAGGCTAAACTTCATGGGAATGGCCCGGCCCGAGTTGGCGACGTTGAAGGCGGGCAGGTTATCCACCGGCGAGAAGAAGCCTGTGAACTGCCAGATCACGTTAACCTGGGTCGAGGCGACGGCCGTCAAGCCCCCCTTGTCCGTGACCTGGACCCTGACAGTGAAGGTCTGCGGCGCAGCGTTGGCCGGCGCGCTGAACGTGACGCTCTGGCCCGTCGTCTCGAAGCTGCCGTTGTTGTCCAGGTCCCAGGCGTAACCGAGTGGCTTGCCCTCGGGATCACTCCCGGTCGCCGTCAGCGTCACATTCTGACCCTCGACCACGCTGTACGGCCCGCCACCGTTGACTGTCGGCGGCTCATTGAGGCTGAGACCCACCA
>JAHCIE010000162.1 GCA_026129385.1 Anaerolineae bacterium | reverse complement strand
CGCGCCCAGGTGGAGAAAATCGTAGCGTCGATGAAGTATCCCCCTGTCGGCGTGCGCGGCCTGTCCGCGAGCCGTGGTCACAACGACTTCCAGTCGGCCCCCATGCGTCCCTTTACCGAGCACCTCAACCGCGAGAATCTGGTCATCTGCCAGATCGAGCGGGTCGCGGCGGTGGACGACATCGACGGCCTGTTGTCCGTGCCCGGCGTCGACGTGGCCCTCATCGGCCCCAACGACCTCGCCATGTCCCTCGGCGTGAATAGCACGGAGGATCCGGCGGTGACGGCGGCCATCGAAAAGGTCATGGCAGCGGCGGCCGCTCACAGCGTGACGTCGGCCATCCACATCCGCGACCTGGTCCAGCTGAAACACTGGATGGCGCGCGGCATGCGCCTCATCACCTGCTCGACCGAAATCGACTTCATGCTTGGCGCGGCCAGGGCGGCCGTCAAGGAGCTTCGGGAAGCGGGATGATGCAGCTACAGCTACAGGTCGCGGCGTTCGAAGCTGTAGGCGGCGAGGGCCAGGACAGCCACCAACCACACGGCCGCCCACACGTGGTAGGCGGGGGTGGGCGGCGCGGCGACGATGAAGGGGTTGCCACTGACGCCGACCTGCGCCGCCGTCGCCAGCAGGAAGGTGGGCGACAGGTGGTAGGCCGCCGCGCGCCACAGGCCGTCGGTGGGCAGAATCAGGCTGGCGATGACACCAATGTTAGTAATGGCCTGATTCTGAAAGATCATGCCTACCGCGCCCGCCACGCCCATCATCCACGCCACGCCGAACAAGACGACGGCCATGATGCCGCACGCCATCGGCCCCAGGCGCGTGCTACCCAGCAGCGCCAGGGTCAGCAGCATGACCCCCTCGGCGGCGACGTAGGCCACAGCCAGTAGGGGCGCGGGCGGCTGGTAGCCGGTGGCGAGGCTCACGATGGCCATCAGGATGCCACCGACAACCAGGGTGTACAGGGTGATGACGCCTGCCAGGGCCAGCCACTTGCCCAGCAGCACGTCACGGCGGCGGATGGGGCGCGGCAGTATTGACAGGGCAACGCCCGACTCGATGTCGCCCGCGATGGCCGGCGCGGCCAGGAACGCTGCGCCCAGGGCGATGACGAAGCTGATCATGAACATCATCATGATCAGCAGAATCGAGGCGGCGCTGCGTATCTGAACCTCGGAGCAGGGGTTGCGCCCACACGACGCCCTGGGCAGACTCGCAAAGCCCCACGCGGCCAGGCCTAGAATGATGGCGGTCAACACCAGTGCAGCCAGCACGACGCGGCGGCGCGACAACTCCTTGAGCGTCAACCCTGCGATAGTCAGCGCCGTGCTCATGACGTATCCTCCACTGCCGCGTCGTCGGGCCGCGTCAGCAATTGCAGGAAGCGATCCTCGAGGCTATCGTGACGCGGCTCGACGGCGTGTATCTGGACCCCCGCGCGCACCAGATCGGCTACCAGGTCCGGCACGGCGTCAGCGTCCAGCCCTGTCACCGTCACCCAGTCGCCCTCATGGCGGACGTCGCCGTAGCTGTGGAGCGCGGCGTGGCCCGCGCCGTTCAGCCCCGTCAGGCGCACCCGCACCGCCTGCGCCCCGCCGATGACCTCGTGCAGACTGCCCAGGGCAACGACGCGCCCCTTATCGACGATGGCGACGCGGTCGCACACCAGCTCGACCTCGCTGAGCAGGTGGGAGTTGAGGAAGACGGTCGCGCCGCGCGCCTTGAGGCCGCGCACGATCTCGCGCACATCGCGGCGGCCGACGGGGTCCAGGGCGGAGGTCGGCTCATCGAGGAAGACCACCTCCGGCCGCCCCAGCAGCGCGACGCCCAGGCCCAGGCGCTGCTGCATACCCTTGGAAAACGTTCCAACGCGGTCCCCGCCGCGCGCCGCCAGCCCCACAGTCTCAAGGGTGTGTTCGATTTCGCGGGGCCGCTCCGCTGCCGGGATATCAGCCAGGGCGCAGTGCAGCGCCAGAACCTCGCGCGCCGTCAGCCAGTCCTGGTAGCGAAACAGCTCCGGCAGATAGCCGATGCGGCGGCGAGTCACGCGGTCGCCGATGGGCACGTCGAGCAGCCAGGCCTGCCCCGCCGTGGGTCGCGTCAGGCCCACCAGAAGCTTGACGGCCGTCGTCTTGCCCGCGCCGTTCGGCCCTAGAAAGCCGAACACCTCGCCACGCCCGACCGTCATGGTCAGGCCCGCGAGGGCAGTGATTGATCCATACTGTTTGACGAGATCCAGCGTGCGAATCGCGGCGCCAGCGGCGCCCCCCTCCGGCTGAGGGAGGGGGGCGTTAACGGTTGTCGACCCCGCCACGTGCGGGGCGGGCGAGTTACTTGAGGCCGTTGGCAATGTCGAGCACCTCATTGTCGCGCAGTGGGCCGCCGACGAAGAATACCTGGCCGTCCTTCGACCACACCACCGCACTGCCCAGGCCAGTCGCGTCGCCAAGCAGCAGGCCATCGACGCCCTGGACCTTGACGGCGCGGCCGTTCATGCGGCTCACATCGACAGGGACAGGCAGCGTCGACATGGGATCGGCGATGCTGCGCATGGCGGCAGCCAGTTCGGGGGCGATGCCCGGCTGCGCCAGAATGTAGTCCTGAATCTCGGCCAGGGTCGCGCCAGTGGACTGGACGACGGGGGCCTTCGCCTGGGCGATGACCAGCGTGGGCACGCTGCGGGCCTGCGTCTCGCCACGCTTCGCGCCCGTGGCCGCCTTAGCGCCTTCGGGGAGGCTGATCTGCGACTCCCCGTAGGAGACGAAGGCCGCCGGGTAGACGGTCACGGCCAGGACGCTACCGTTGACGTTTTTGGGCATGGCCGTGGCGGTCTTGCCCTTAGCCCTGGCAGTCGCCTCGGCCTTAGCGGCGTCGAAGGTGTACGACGTGCTATTGCCCGGCATGACCTGATACGTCACCTGGCTCGATACGCTCTTCGGCAGCGACGTGGGCTTGAGGAGCGTCACGCCCACCGCGGCGGCGGCCTCGTCGGCGCTACTGACGGTGCGCGGCGCGGGCTGCTGGGGGTGGGTCATGGTCCCAAAGTCGCTCAGGTCGGGCAGGGTACGCAGTTGGGCATCGGTGACGGGCACGGCGACGAACTGTCGGGGGGTAAACAGGTTGAGCACGCCCTGGGCGTAGGAGCCGAGGGGCGTCAGCACGAGCAGCGCCGCCGCCAGGGCGACGACGGCCAGCGCGGTCAAGGGCTTGAGCCAGCGGCGCAGCGGATTGTGGACTGTCACGGGCAGCATCCTTTCCATGATCGGGGCCGGCGCGGGGGCAGGGTAGGCCTCGCGGGCGCGCAGCCGCGCCAGGGCCGGCCCCCACTCGGTGGCAGGGGCAGGGTCGCTGAACAGCGCGGCAGTCGCCTGGGCCGAGGCGATGACGGTGGCGAGGCGCGTCTGGCAATCGGCGCAGCCCGCCAGGTGAGCGGCGGCGTCCGCGTCCAGCGCGAAGCCCTGCTCGCCCTCGTCCGCCAGACGGCGCAACAGGCCGTCATCCACGTGTGTCATGGCCCAGCTCCTTTCGCAGCGCGGCTTCCGCCCGGTTCAGCAGCGTTCCCACCTGATTGACACCCACCCCCAGGGCGAGAGCGATTTCCGCGTAGCTCAGCCCGCCGTAGCGCAGGCTGAGAACCGTCGCGCTGCGCTCCGGCAGCCGCGCCAACGCCTCGGCCACGACTCGCCGCTGCTCGCTCGCCTCGGCGGCCCGCTGGGGATCGGCCTCATCGCGCGCTTGCCAACGGTCCGCCTCGGTGCGGACGTGGCCCGCCGCGTGACGGTCCCGTCGGGCGCGGCGGAGGGCAGCGTTGAGGGCGCTGTGCGCAGCAGCCTTGTGCAGCCAGGCCGCGGCCCAGGGCGCGTCGGCCGGGTGACGGCGGTGGAAGTCGTAGAAGACCTCCTGCGCCACATCCTCCGCCTCCTGGCGATCAGCCAGGACGCGGTAGGCGATGGCGACGACCCGGCCGTACTCGGCGGCGAACAGGGCTTCGAAGGCGCGCTCATCGGCCGCTCTGGAAGCGTAGACTGCTCGGTTCACGAGGGTTGCCAATGCGCTCGCTCCCTGTCGGTGGTGTCTACTCTAGAAGCACCTCCCGACCAGGAAATATGACAGTCCATGGGGTCAATTCTAGGCCGTTTCCCCAACTATGATAACGAAGCCAACTGCGCGCGTTATCATAGTTGGGCATGGCGGCGGCGGGCGAGTATAATAAACGCTTGTCGAGTCGTATGTAGGTGTCGGTGGGGGAGGACGTTTGAAGTCGTGGCGGTTTTGGCTCGGTATCGCAGTTAGCGCGATCTTCCTATACATCGCCCTGCGCGGCCAAAAGCTCGATCAGGTACTGATCGCACTCAAAGATGCCCAATACTGGTGGCTCATCCCCGGTATCGGCGTCTACTTCCTGGCGGTCGTGGCGCGTACCTGGCGCTGGCACTATATGCTGCGCCCGATGAAGTCGATTCCCGTCCCGCGCCTGTTCCCAATGGTCGTCATCGGCTACATGGGCAACAACATCTACCCCGCCCGTGCGGGTGAGGTACTCCGCTCCTACGTGTTGCGCCGCAGTGACGGCATCCCCATGAGCGCGAGCCTGCCGACGGTGCTCATCGAGCGCATCTTTGATGGGCTGGTGATGCTGTTCTTCGTATTCATCACCCTGCCCTTCTTCCCCATCAGCGACTCGCTGCGCTTCTTCGTCATTATCTTCACCGGATTGTTCGTTGGCGCGCTGGCCTTCTTCCTGTATCTGGCCGCGTCACCGGCCGCGGCGAGCATCGCCTTCAACTGGACGCTGCGCCGTTTCGTGCCGGGCCGCTTCCACGCTAGCGCGCTGGAGATGTTCGACCGCTTCATCACCGGTCTGCACTCGCTGCGCAGTGGCCGCGACATCTCCATACTGTTTGGCACGTCCGTCGTCATCTGGCTGCTGGAGACGGTCAAGTACTGGTTTGTCATGCACGCCTTCCCTTTCAGCGTGAGCTTCTTCGTGCTGATGCTGATGAACGGTGTCGTCAACCTGTTCACCACCATCCCCGCCGCGCCCGGCTACGTCGGAACCTTCGACGCGCCCGGCATCGAGATTCTCAAAGGCGCGGGCGTCGACCCTGAGATGGCGACAGCCTATACCCTGGTGCTCCACGCGGCGCTGTGGCTGCCCGTGACCCTGCTCGGCATCTTCTACATGTGGCGCACCCACCTGTCATGGCAGGAAGTGCGCGAGGAGTTGGAGGCCGAGGAAGCGACCGAGGACGCCCTCGCGCCGAGCTAGGCATTCAGTAGCCGCGCGACAGCGGGCCACATCCGCCGCATGCGGCGGAACGGGCCAAGCCCCGCCAGGGCCACCGACCAGCCCGCCGGGGCCACCGACCAGCCCGCCAGGGCCACCGACCAGCCCGCCGGGGCCACCGACCAGCCCGCCGGGGCCACCGACCAGCCCGCCAGGGCTTCGCTCGGCCAGCCCTGCGGCTTCAGCCCAGGGCCACCGACCAGCCCGCCAGGGCTTCGCTCGACCAGCCCTGCGGCTTCAGCCCAGGGCCACCGAGAAGGAACCATTTCTGTGCGTATAGGCATTCTAGGCGCTGGCGTCGCGGGCCTGACCGCCGCCAATACCCTTACCAAAGCGGGCCACCAGATCGTCGTCTACGAGGCCGCGCCCCAGGCGGGCGGCCTGGCGGCGGGCTTCAAGGACGAGCGCTGGGACTGGCCCCTCGAAAAGTTCTATCACCATATCTTCGAGACCGACGCCGCTATCCTGGCCCTGGCGAAGGACATCGGCTATGCCGACAGGACCTTCTTTCGTAGCCAGATCACGGCCCAGTGGTGGAACGGGCGCGGCTACAACCTCAACGGCGCGCTACCGGTGATGCGCTTCCCAGCCCTGCCCGTCGTCGACCGCGTGCGCCTCGGCCTGTCCGTCGCCTACCTCAAGTACGGCATCCGCGACTGGCGGCCCCTGGAGCAGACCACCGCCGCCGAGTGGACGCGCCGCGTGATGGGCGACCGGGTATACAACGTGTTCATCGAGCCGCTGATCGAGGGTAAGTTCGGCCCCTACGCCGACGAGGTCAACATGGCCTGGCTATGGGCGCGCTTCAAGGCGCGTTCCTTCAAGCTCGGCTACTTCGTCGGCGGCTTCCAGGGCTTCGTCGACCAGCTATTAGCCACTGTGCGCCGCCGGGGCGCGACCGTGGAGCTGGCCGCACCGGTGGATGCCCTACGCCCCGTGGCGGCGGGCGGCTGGGAGATACACGCCACCGGCGCAGCGCAGGCCTTCGACCGGGTCATCGTCACCGGCTCGCCGGGCCTGCTCAGCCGTCTGGTCCCGCAGTTGCCCGATAGCTACCTGGGGCAGGTGAAGTCGCTACGCTCGATGGGGGCGGTGGTCATGACCCTGGCGCTGACGCGGCCGCTGACCGGCGGCCTATATTGGGTGAACATGCCCAAGGGCGAGTTCCCCTTCCTGGCCCTGGTCGAGCATACCAACTTCATCGAGCGCGAGCGCTACGGCGGCGACCACCTGGTCTACCTGGGCGACTACCTGGACCCGTCCCACGAGTATTTCCGCCTGAGCCAGGACGAGCTACTCGACCGCTTCCTGCCGTCGCTCAAGAAGGTGAATCCAGCCTTCGACCGTTCCTGGCTGCGGGCGGCGTGGCTGCATCGCGAGCCATACGCCCAACCTATTGTCACCGTTAACCATTCGCGCCATATCCCACCCCTGGCGACGCCGCTGCCCGGCCTGTACTGGGCCAGCATGAGCCAGGTCTATCCGTGGGATCGCGGCACCAACTTCGCCGTTGAGATCGGCGAGCGGGTGGCCCGCGAGGTAATGACCGTCACGTCCCCCCAAGGCGTCGCCGTGACCGCGACGCGCCCGGGTTGAGCCGCCATCCTGCGCGCTAGCTATAAGGAGCCTTCAACATGAAGAATGTCACTGTGATCGGTACGGGGTACGTGGGTCTCGTCACGGGTACGTGTCTGGCCGACCTGGGCAACACCGTGACCTGCGTGGATATCGACGAGCGCAAGATCGCTCAGCTGCGCGAGGGCGTCATGCCCATCTACGAGCCGGGCGTCGGCGAGATGGTGCAGCGCAACGTAACCGCCGGCCGCCTGACCTTCACCACCACCTACGTCGACGCCATACCCGAGGCCGATATTGTGTTCATCTGCGTCGACACGCCGTCGGGCATGGGCGGCGAGGCTGACCTCAAGTACGTGCGCTCGGCGGCCGAGAGCATCGCCGACCACATGGTCAAGCCCATCATTATCGTCAACCGCAGTACCGTGCCCATCGGAACGGGTGACTTTGTCACCGACGTGGTGAATGGTCGACTCAAGCAGCCCATCGACTTTGCTGTGGTCTCCAACCCCGAGTTCACCGCTGAGGGCAGCGCGGTGTG
>JAHCIE010000161.1 GCA_026129385.1 Anaerolineae bacterium | reverse complement strand
ACCTGCGTCACATCGTCATCATCACGGCTGCCGAGGCCCCCGACCGCTCCCTGGCTGAGAACCCTTACCACGACCGCATCGAAGGCGACGTGCTGCTGTACACCGCCCAGGGACGCGAAGGCGACCAGCAACTGGCGGGGGCGAACAAGCGCCTGCTCGAACAGTACGGCCTTCCTGTGCCCATCTACGGCTTCATGGCCACGGGCCAGCAAACTTCCCGCTTTGTCGGGCTACTGGAACTGCTGCGCCACTATCAGGAGACGCAGATCGACCGCCGGGGCAATACTCGCCAGGTGTGGCTCTTCGAGTTCCGAATCCACGCCGCCCCGGAGATCGTGCCGCTCGACCAGGCGGCGGCCATCTCGGCTGAGATCATCGCCGAGTCCCGATCACGAAGTGCGCTCACCGACCTTGAACGAGAGGTCACCCCGGATCTTGGCGGTGACTCACAACAGGACACCCCTCGCGTTGAAGAGGTGCGTCGCCACCTGTTGCAGATTCCTGCATCGAACTTCGAGCACCTCATCAAGGCCCTGCTTGAAACCAGTGGCCTGGTGAACGTGACGGTCACGCCGTTCTCAGGTGACGGGGGCGTAGACATTAACGGCTATGTCAGCGAGGCTAATGACCTCTTCGCCGGTACGCACGTGCAGGCGCAGGCGAAACGGTGGCGGCATGCGGTGGGGAACGTCGAGATCAACAGTTTTCGTGGGGCCCTGAGCGTCACGGCGAAGGGCGTGTTCATCACGACGAGCCACTATACGCGAGCCGCCGTCGTTGAAGCGCGTCACCCGAGCAAACCGTCGATTGCGCTGATCGACGGGCCTCGGCTATCGTCGATGATTATCCGGTCCAGGTTGGATGTCAGTCGCTTTGATTGATGTCGCCGGGCGAGGGATGATACGTCACGGCGCGCTGCCCGCCGATGGGCATGGCATCACAACATCGGTGAGTGGTCGAAGGACTGATGGATGGGCAGGGAGCATGAGGCAAAGAAAAGTGACAAAGGTTTGAGGGTTCGCCCCGCCGCTGAGCGAAGCCCTCAAACCTTTGTCAAGGGGGGTACTACGGTGACTATGATACTGGCGGCACATTAACCGGACATTAACCAACGGTTAGGCGTTTATGAGGATGGCGCGCTGTGCTATAATTGCTGTCACCATCGAGCGGACCAGGAGGTAGAGTATGACCAGGTTTCACTGGCACGGCCACTCCGCGTGGACCGTCGAGCACGCGGGCACGCGCCTTCTCATCGACCCCTTCTTCACCGGTAACCCGGCCGCCGATATGGCGGCGGACAAGGTTCAGGCGGACTTCATCCTGCTGACCCACGCCCACGGCGACCATTTGGGTGACACGGTTGACCTGGCCCGGCGGCTGGGCGTGCCCGTCGTGACCAATAACGAGATCAGCCACTACCTGGCCCGGCACGGCGTCGAACATGCCCACGGCCTCAACCCCGGCGGTGGCGTGCAGTTGCCCTTCGGCCGCGTGACCTTCGTGCGCGCCGACCACAGTTCGTCCTTTCCCGACGGCACGTACGGTGGCGTGGCCTGCGGCTTTGTCGTTCACCTGGAGGGCCTGACCCTCTACAATGCGGGCGACACCGCGCTCTTCTCGGACATGGAGATGTTCGGCGAGCGCTACAAGCCGGACGTGGTCATGCTGCCCATCGGCGACTACTTCACCATGGGGCCGGACGACGCCCACGAGGCAGTGCGGCTCATCAACCCGCGCGTCGCGCTGGCGCAGCACTACAATACCTTCCCGCCGATTCGCCAGGACGGCAGGGCGTGGGCCGACCGGGTCTGCAAGGACCTGCGCATCGACGTTCCTTTCCTCCAACCCGGCGAGGCCGCCAACGTGTAGCGGCCACCGGGGCCATATGATAGGCGACGGGCCAGGCGATATTGCCTGGCCCGCGTCTGTGCCATTCTCCGTGTGTCAGCCGCCAATCCAGTGTGTCCATGTCGCGCCTGCCTGCTGAGCGGTTCTCGCCAGGCGTTGATCGGCCGTCCACAACTCACCCTGAAGCTCATCCGCCAGGGCACAATAGAAGCCATCGTAGGCGCGCGCCTGCCCAAGTCGCGCCGCCCACTCAAGGGCCGCGCGGCATAGTGGCTCATCGGCGGGCATGACTTCGACCTCTAGCCGCATGAGATCGCCAAGCGCCCTGTGCCCCTGATCGTCGGAGATCGCGCGGGCATGAACAGCGCGCCGAATCGCGGACGTGCATTCCGCCGGCCAGTGGGCCGGCGCAACGAGCCGACAGCCTCGCTGCCGCCAGTCCACGAACCTATCGACCACATCCACCGTTGCGAAGAGCGGCAGCACCGCCCATACCGCCAGGCTGGCGTCAATCACGATGGTCGCGGAGCGCGTCGAAGATGAACGCATCCTGTTCCTCTCGCCCTTGCTGAATCATCTCGACCACATCCAGGTCGAGTGGAACCCCGCCCTGCTCGTCCAGGATGGCCTGACGATGCTGGCGAATAAGCTCCAACGCCTCGAGCTGGCGCTGAAGACGACTGTCCGCGGCCTGCTGCTCCTGGTCGAGCTGTTGTTGCAGGAACGTGCGGACCACCTCGGACAGAGACCGTCCCTCACGACGCGCGATTGCGGTCAAGGCCTCGTACTGATCGCGTTCCAGCAGGATCTGCGTTCGATGCAACGTGCTCATGGACACCTCCCGCCCACAATTATACATCTACATCTACATCCTAACAACACGAACAATTGGGTCTCGGGGGGCTGTAAGGGGCCCGGGCCGCACTCGTACGATCTACACACGTCGCCATAAGCAGCAGGCCAGGCGATATTGCCTGGCCTACGCGATGAGTCCCCGGTGAAGTTGGCTGGCCGCGCCGCCAGCGATGGGCCGTGGTCTAGGAGCGCTTCGCGCCCAACGTGCTGCACCACACGAGGAGCATCGATACAGCAATGACAACGAGTACGGTGTCCATCCTTCTCTTCCCCTGAATCGTTGTGTCTGCGGCGCGGCGGAGCTTGTGTACTGTCGACAATTAGAACGTCCCGGCGCTGGCAAAGATACGCGCCTTTGAGCCTGATTTCATTAGAACTTCCTCAGCCGTTTAGTGGGGCCGCCGCTTCTCGGCCAGGTTGGGCGATTGGCCCACGTTTTGCCTACGCGTAGGTCGCGAGCGTATCTCCGGCGGGCGAGGGGCGTCTAGTCCTGTGTATTATCCGCCTCATCCCACTAGAAGGAAGACCCTATGCGAGTGTCCCCCCGCCTCGCCCTTGTCTGGACGCTCCTCGGCTGCCTGGGCCTCGGCTGGCTCAGCGTGGCCGGGGCCGCTCCCCCGCAGGCTGAAGCGACCACCGCCGCGACGACGGCTACCAATCGACTTACCAATCCCTCGTTCGAGGAAGGCGACGCGTGGGTCCATCCGGGCTATGGCGCGTCGGGCCTGTTGGCGCCTGGTTGGCGCCCCTGGTTCCTGGTCAACCAGCCGGGCAGCCCCAATGGCCGCGCCGCCCCCGAATACTTCCCCGAGTACATCTGGAAGCCGAGCCAGATGATTCACCGGGGGGACTTCTCTCAATCCCAGTTCAACAGCTACAACACTCACGACGCAGGCGTGTGGCAAACGATCGACGGCCTCACGCCCGGCCAGACCGTCGAGTTTACTGTCTGGGTGCGCATCTGGACTAGCGCCTGCAACGATTCCTGTTTCTCGCCCCTGGCTCCATGTCCTGGCGGCGGGGGAAACAGTAACGGCAACTACGACGTCGCGGTGGGTATCGACCCCACCGGCGGAACGCCCACAGTCGTTGTACAGGCGGCGACCTCGATCATTCCGCCCAACACCGTACAGTGGGTCTGGCAGCGTGAGCCGCTCTACGACGAGTTCATCCCGCTAACGATTCGCACCCAGGTCCAGGGTACACAGGTGACTGTCTACACCCGCGGAACGGCCGAGTGGGCCGTCCAGAACAACTTCTCGTACTGGGATGCGGCCGAGCTGCGCGTGGTGGATGATGGCACAGCGACGCCGACGGCCGAAAGCACCCCCTACGCGACCGTCACGCCGGGGCCATCGCCAACCGCTGGGCCAACCAATACCGCCACCGCGACCACTACACCCGCGCCGCCGACCGGTACCGCGACGTCGACCGGTACCGCGACGTCGACCAGTACCGCGACGTCGACCAGCACCGCGACGTCGACCAGCACGCCGGCCCCGCTGACCGCGCGTGCCTATCTCCCCTATCTGGTTGTGGGCTACGCGCCCCCCGCCACGCCGACGCCGACGGCGACGACGCCCGCGGCGGCCACAGCGACGCCTACTGCCACGACCGCGCCGCCGACGGAGACGCCCACGCCTACCGCCACAGCAACCCTGATCCCCGTCGTATGCGCCGACCCCGTCATCAACGGTGACTTCGAGAGCGCGGGCGGCTGGCAGTTCGTGACTGGTGTGCCCTACGCGGTATCGATACGAACCTCGCCCACACAGGAACCCGCTCGCTGCGCCCGGCCCGACGGGGCGGCGACGCAGGAAAGCTGGTCCTACGCCTGGCAGCGGTGAGCGTGCGGTCGAGACCAGCGCGAGCCTCAGTTTCTGGGTCTACCGCGATGGCGGCGATGCTAAGGACGAGGTTGACGTGGAGTTGATGACCGCCCAGGGGTGGCCGGTGCGCAGGTTCTGCGCGTGCAGCCGACGGCGGGCGCGTGGCAGCAGGTGACGGCCGACCTGAGCGCGTGGGCCGGCTCGACGGTGCAGCTGTGGTTCAACGCCTACAATGACGGCGAGGGCAGCACGCTGACGGCCCATATCGACGATGTGCGCCTCGAGGTGTGCGGGCCGCTCGACCGCATGAGCAAGGCCCGGCTCGGCCTCGATCCCGACGTGAAGCTGGATGCGCCGCGCCCGCCCGCCCGCAAGACCAGCGGCGTCAACGTTCACTTCACCTGGGTGGTCTACTCGCCGGAGCAGATTGGCCGCTCGCGGGTGTGCCCCGAGTGTCGAACCGAGTGGTCCTACCTGGAGAATGACGGCGATCCCGTGGACCTGGCAGGCTGGACAGTGACGACGAATCGTGGCGACCGCTTCGTCTTCCCCAGCCTAACGATCGACCAGGCTACGGCCGTCCGCCTGCACTCGGATGCGGGGCCGTTGACGCGAACGGTTGCTAAGTTACGCAATGGGCGCGGGGCGCTGTGGGATGTATGTTGGGGCAGCACGGTGGGGTTGTTGCCGAACGCTCACGATGACCAGTATGGTCGCCTGACGTTGACGGACCCACTAGGCCGCCAGCCGCCAGCGAGCATCTGCTGGGGACCCAACCAGTTCACGCCCGGCAGTTGTCCTACGCCGTAAAGCACGTCCAGGCTGACCATCCTGCTTATCCTGTCAATCCTGTCCAAACTTGGCCTGGTGTGCCGCACCTACCCTGGTTGTGGCAACGAAAGAGGGCGGCCACGGGGGCTGCCCTCCATTTCATTGTCACCGGTCGTCCCTGACCCCTTTAGCTTTCGACCTTCACCCCCGCCTGCAACCACAGGCCCACCCAGAAGCCGAGGCCGCCGCCGACGGCCAGCACCGGCAGCGTAAAGCACGGGCTGACCGCTCCGATGAGGAAGAGCGCCACCAGACTGACGGCGATGCCGAGCAAGGCCAGCGGCAAGGGTCGCGCCAGGGGTGACGCGCTCCACTGCGTCGCGCGCTGCTCCAACGGGGCGAGGCGCGCCCGTACCGCCGCCGCCGAGGGCCTGGGCGCGCGCCAGTCGCGTCGGTCAGATGTCAGGCGGGCCGAGGGTACGGCGACGGCATGCGCCAGGGTCTGCTGGCCGCGCCGCGTGCGTCCCATGCCGCGCAGGCTCAGGATACCGAGGGCCAGCAGCAGCAGGGCCAGGAGCGGCGCCCACATGGGCGCACCGGTCGGAGCGGCCGCCGTAGCGGGCGGGGGCACGGCAGGCGCGGGCAGACGCGCGCTCACCGCCATCTGGCCGAGGAGGTTCCAGCCGCGAATGAATTCACCATAGGGGATGGTCTTGCGGAGGCCGTCCAGCGGGTCGATGACGACGACGCCATTGGCGTCATAGCCGACGGCCAGGAAAGTATGCTCGTACTGTACGATGTCGACCTGCTGGCCATCCCTGGGGACGTAGGCCTTGACGGGTTGCTCCTTGAAGCCGTAGGTCGACCAGACGATGACAGGCCGGCCGGCGGCCAGTTCCTGACGCAGCCAGTTGATGCCCATGTTAGCGTGAGTCTCGGCGTCCAGCCCGAAGGTGCGCAGGGTCTCGGCCACGGGGCCGGCATACACGCCATAGCCATTGGGCGGCAGGCTGCCGGGCGGTGCGTCGGGCGAGCCAACAAACCCCTTGTGCGGGTTGTCGGAGCGGGGGAGCCTGGCGAAGAACTCCAACTCGCCGACTGACTTGCCCCAGAACTTGAGCAGGTCGGTGGCCGACTGGCTCTCGCAGGTCAGATTTTTAGTCTGCTTGCCGCCTACCAACTCCAGATTCTTGGACGTGGGGATGGGGGTCGGCGTCGGGACCGGTAACGAGGCGGCCGTCGAGGGCGCGCAGCCGCTCGTGGTAAGCCAGAGCAGGGCGGCTAGCACGACAAGCAATGGGCGAAAGCCTGGTCGCTTCACACCATTCTCCTTTGAGAGCGAGCAACACGTAGCAACATAGACAAGCATATCAGAGACCGAGGCGGATGTCAAGAGCCGTGGCTGTTGCGCCGCGTCGGTGGTTCGGCTATACTGTTGCCACACCCAGAGGCAGGAGCAACTATGTCTGACCAGGACCCGATCGACGGCAGCGCCTCCGCCAGCGTGGATGTGACGGTGCGGGAGAAAGACGCCCCGGCGACGGGCAGCGGGCTTGTCAAGATTGTCGCCGTAGTCGCCGGGTTGTTCGTGTTCATCCTCGCTCTGGAGTTGCTCAAGAAGGGAGCGGGGGGGATTGCGCCCCTCTTCGAGCGCCTGAGCGTCGATGGTATCTGGGACTCGCTGGGGATGGGCTGGCTGATGGCCTACGTTGTCCTCAGCGGCTCGCCGGTGGCGGCCATTGCCCTGACCCTGTTCAGCGGTGGCGTGGTGACGGTCATACAAACCTTCGCCATGATCACCGGCTCACGATTGGGCGCATCCTTCATCGTGCTATTCATCGGCTTCATCTACTACCTGCGCGGCCAGCACCGCGTCGCCAGTATTTCCATCGGTGTCCTGTCGTTCCTGGTGACGGCGACCATCTATCTACCGGCGATGGCGCTCGGCTACCTGTCGCTGACGCGCGGCTGGCTCGACGGGCTGCACTTTGGCACGCCGGCCGCTCTCAACTCGATAATGGACACGGTGTACGATCCCATCGTCGGCTGGCTGGGTAGCCTGTTGCCGCGCTGGGGGATGTTCATTCTGGGGGTCGTCGCGCTCTTAGCGGCGTTTCAACTCTTCGACAAGGCCCTGCCAGA
>JAHCIE010000160.1 GCA_026129385.1 Anaerolineae bacterium | reverse complement strand
CAAGAGGCCAGGGATGCCCGAAGTGACGGTCTACGATGTCGCGGAAAAGGCGGGCGTGAGCATCGCCACCGTGTCCCGGGTGCTCAACACGCCCGACAAGGTGAACCTTCACACGCGCCAGCGCGTCATTGCCGCCATCGATGCCCTCGGCTTCGTGCCTCGCGCCGACGCCACCGCGCGAGCGCGCAAAACCAACGGGCGCATCGGTGTCCTGGCCCCTTTCTTTACCTATCCCTCGTTCGTGGAACGGCTGCGCGGCGTCGCTAGTGCGCTGGCAGGCTCCAACTATGAGATGGTCATCTATGCCGTCGATACCGCCGTCCAGCGCGATGCGTACCTGACGAGCCTGGCCGTCACCCGCCGCGTCGATGGCTTGATCGTCATGGCCCTCCCCTTCGACAACGATATGGCCCGCCGCCTCCTGGAGGCCCGTATCGAGACCGTCGTGATCGAGTTCACCCACCCTGGTTTCGGCAGCATCGAAATCGACGATGCCCTCGGCGGTTGCCTCGCCGCCCAGTACCTTGCGCAGCACGGGCGAATGCGCTGCGCCTACGTCGGCGATAGCGACCTGCCTGACTATGCCATCCATACCAGCGATCACCGCCTGGCAGGCTACCGCCAGGCCCTGGCCGACACCGGGCGCCCCCTACCGGCTGAGTACATCGCCCTCGCCCCCCACGGCCTGGAAACGGCGCGCCAGTCGGCCCACCGGCTGTTGAGCCTCCCGCAGCCGCCGGATGCCATCTTCGCCGGCAGCGACACCCAGGCCATCGGCGTGCTACGCGCCGCCCGTGAGCGCGGTGTGTCCGTGCCCGACGACGTGGCCGTTATGGGCTTCGACGACCTGGAGGTGGCCGATTACATCGGGCTGACGACGATTCGGCAGCCGCTTCAGGAGTCGGGGCGCGTGGCCGTCGAGTTGCTGCACCGCCGCCTGACCGACGACTCGCGCCCGGCTCAACACATTCGACTACCACTGACTCTGGTTCAGCGTGAGACCGCCTGAAAGGGGGTGATGCGCGCCGTAACGTTCGACACCCAATCTTGGCGAGGGCCTCGCAGCGACGGCCCCGCCCTGGCCCTAGTGATGTATCAACTGCCGATTTCCTAAGGAGGAGATCAATGCCTCGTCGTATGTTGTGGATCGTGTTCCTGGCCATCGCCGCGCTGGCGGTGGTCGCCAGCGCGTGTAGCCCTGCCGCCCAGCAGGCCGCCGCCCCGACCGCTGTAGCGGCCGTCAAGGCAGCGGCGCCCACCGTGGCCGCAGCCGTCCAGCCAGCCGCGCCGACCGCCGCCCCCGCCGCCCCCAAAGCGACGGAGGCCCCTAAGGCGGCCGCGCCGACGGCCGCGGCTCCTGCCCCCGTAGTCGCCACGTCGGTGGCCGCCAAGGCCGCTGCGGGCGCTGTCTCCATTGGCGCGACCGAAGCGGGCGCGCGCTCCAAGGGCCTCAACGATCTGGCCGACGCCTACGCCGGCAAGATGAAGGGCACCAAGGTCACCATGACCGGCCCCTTCACCGGCCCGGACATTACGAAGTTCGAGGCCGCCATCAAGGAGTTTGAGACCAAGACCGGCATCGACATCCAGTACGAAGGCACGAAGGAGTTTGAGGGATCCATTGGCGCCCAGTTCCAGGCCGGCGCGGCTCCCGACATCGTAGACTTCCCGCAGCCGGGTCTGGCCGCCATCCAGGTCAAGCAGGGCAAGACCATCCCGGTCAGCAAGCTCGGCATCCCCGACGCCTGGCTCAAGGAAAACTACATCCCCTCGTGGATGGACATGTCCACTGTGCCCGGTCCCGACGGTCAGCCCGTGAATGCGGGCATCTGGCAGCGCTTCAACGCCAAGGACCTGGTGTGGTACCCCAAGGCCGCCTTCGACAAGGCCGGCTACAAGGTTCCCACCACCTGGGATGAGATGATGGCGCTGACCGACCAGATCGCCAAAGACGGCGACACGCCGTGGTGTATCGGCATCGAGTCGGGCGCGGCCACCGGCTGGCCTGCCACCGACTGGATCGAGACCATCCTGCTGCGCACCACCACACCCGAAAACTACGACAAGTGGACCAAGGGTCAGTTGAAGTTCGACTCGCCCGAGGTGCGCAAGGCCATCGACATCATGTCGAAGATCTGGCTGAACGACAAGTACGTCCAGGGCGGCAAGGCCAAGATCGCCACCACCTACTTCGGTGACGCGCCGGCCGGCATGTTCCAGAACCCGCCCAAGTGCTGGCTGCACAAGCAGGGCAACTTCATCACCTCCTTCTTCCCCAAGGACGCCAAGCCGGGCGTGGACTACGACTTCTTCTACCTGCCGCCCATCGACCCGCAGTATGGCAAGCCCTTCGAGGTCGCCGGCGACCTGATGGTGGCGACCAAGGACCGCCCCGAGATCAAGGCCGTCATGCAGTGGTTCTCCACCGGCGACGGCGTCAAGGGTTGGCTGGCCAACGGCGGCGCGCTGGGTCCCCACAAGGACGTCAGCCTGGATTGGTACTCAGACCCCGTCGAGAAGAAGATCGGCCAGATCTACCAGACCGCGACGACCGTGCGCTTCGACGGCTCGGACCTGATGCCCGGCAAGGTCGGCGCAGGCTCGTTCTGGAAGGGCATGACCGACTGGGTGACCGGCGCCGCGCCGCTGGACACCGTCCTCAAGGAGATCGACGCCTCCTGGCCCACGCAGTAAGCCGCTCATGGTAAGGGCCTTGTAGCTCGGTGAGGGTCTTCGAAAGGACCAATGACGAAGGACCGATGACCAAGACGTCATTCCCCGTGCAGGTTAGGCTATTGGTCGTTCGTCCTTCGTCTTTGGTTGTCTGGCAGACCCTCACCCCGGCCCTCCCCCCTCTGGCTCCCCCGTAGACGGGGGAAGGGGGAAGAGGGAAGAAACCTGCTCGTTGCCGACAGGAGGGCAGCGATGGATGACCAATTTGTCGATATCAAACCGGTCGGCCAGCCTGTCCCGCTCAAAGGGCCAGGCGAAGGCAAGCCGGGCGGGCCGCTCGCATCGTTGGCTACCAACCTGGGCCGCATCCTGGTCGCACTGTTTGTTCCCATCGTCACCTTCATCGGCCTGTACGCGGGCTTCGTCTTCCTGCGCGACAGCGAGGCGCCCAAGCTGGTCACTGCTCTGATCGCTATCGTGTGGGGCGTGGGGGGCGTTGCCCTGCTGTACTTTGCCTCCAACTGGCTCGTCGAGCGCATCGGCAACCCCTGGACCTCGCGCATCCAACCCTACGTCTTCGTCGGTCCGGCCGTGGCCATCCTCATCTGGTACCTGGCCCTACCGACCCTGCGCACGCTGTACGCCAGCTTCTTCGGCCCGCTGGGCCAGGAGTTCGTCGGGCTGAGTAACTACATGGCGGTGTTCACCGACCGCAACATGTTCACCGCCTTCCGCAACAATGTCATGTGGATTATCTTCGGCGCGACCGGCTGTGTCGTCCTGGGCCTGCTGATCGCCGTCCTGGCCGACCGCAGCAAGTACGAACGCTTTGCCAAGTCGCTGATCTTCATGCCCATGGCCATCTCGATGGTCGGCGCAGCTGTCATCTTCAAGCTCATCTACGCGGTCAACCCGAACATCGGCCTGCTGAACGCCATCTACACCAGCCTGACGGGCAATCAGCCGGTGGCGTGGACGGCCTCGGCCGAGATTCAGCCCTGGAACAACCTGTTCCTCATCGCCGTCATGATCTGGCTGCAAACCGGCTACTGCATGGTCCTCTTCTCGGCCGCCATCAAGGGCATCCCCACCGATATCCTGGAAGCGGCCCGCGTCGACGGCGCAACCGAGTTGCAGGTCTTCTTCCGCATCATGATTCCCTCCATTATGGGAACTATTGTCGCCGTATCGACGACGGTGCTTATCTTCACCCTCAAGATCTTCGACGTGGTGTGGGTCATGACCGGCGGCCAGTTCAGTACCCAGGTAATCGCGACACAGTACTACCGAGAGTACTTCACAGCCAACAACTACGGCTATGGTTCGGCCATCGCCATCGTGCTGCTGATCCTGGTCATCCCGGTCATGATCTATAACCTGCGCCAGTTCAGCGAGAAGGAGGCGTTCTGATGGCTGCCTCGACTGGAACCCAAGCCCCACCCAGCAGCATGGCGGGCAAGCCTAAGGGACGCTTCAACTGGGGCCAGATCTTTATCAACGTGGTTCTGGTGCTCATCATCATCGTCTGGACCATCCCGACTGTGGGCCTGCTCATCTCGTCCTTCCGCACCCGCTTCGACATCCAGACCTCCGGCTGGTGGACCGTCTTGCCACATCGCGAGTACGTCACCGTCGTGGAGTTCCCGGTGCCCGATGGCCTGAACCGCGAGGGCGTCATGACTATTCAGACGCCCGACGGCTCCGCCGCGGCCGAGGGCACCTTCGAGCAGTTCCGCGACGGCGTGTCCACGGGGGATGGCAAGTTCCGCCTGACATGGAGTGGCAACCGCCGCGCGGGCACCATCCAGTTGCAGGAACGCAAGTGGACGATGAACACCGGCTTCACGCTGGATAACTACAAGCAGGTACTCGGTGGCACGGCCATCGAGATACGCCAGCCCGATGGCACGGTGCAGACCGAGCCGGGCATCGATCTGAGCAACGCCTTCATCAACAGCCTGGTGGTGACCATCCCGGCCCCCGTCATCCCCATTCTCATTGCCGCCTTCGCTGCCTACGGCTTTGCCTGGATGCGCTTCCCCGGTCGGCGGATATTCTTCATCATGGTCGTGGCGTTGCTGGTGGTGCCCTTGCAGATCGCGCTGGTGCCCATCCTGCGCGACTATCTCGCCCTGGACCTCAACGGCACCTTCCTGGGGGTATGGCTCGCCCATACTGGCTTTGGCCTCCCGCTGGCGACGTATCTGCTGTTCGCCTACATCAGCATGCTGCCGCGGGATATTCTAGAGTCGGCGTTCATCGACGGCGCGTCCCACTTCACCATCTTCACCCAGCTTATCCTGCCGCTGTCGGTGCCCGCGTTGGCGTCCTTCGCCATCTTCCAGTTCCTGTGGGTGTGGAACGACTACCTGGTGGCGTTGATCTTCCTCGGCGCCCGGCCCAACGTGCAAGTGCTGACGATGCGCCTGGCGGACATGGTCGGCTCGCGCGGCAGCGACTGGCACCTGCTCACGGCGGGTGCGTTCATCTCGATGATTCTGCCGCTGATCGTGTTCTTCTCGCTGCAACGCTACTTCGTGCGCGGCCTCATGGCCGGCTCGGTCAAGGGCTGATCGGCGACCGTCGGCTCCTGTGAGGGCAGGCCCCCCGCGCCTGCCCTCTTCGGGATGCGGGCCGCCACGGACAACACGGGCAAAGGTCAATCCGCTTCCAACCGTGTCGTCTGTGATCGTCCGTGTCCCATTCTCTTGAGCATCGACCTGGACACTCACCCTATGCCCACAACCCTCGCTACGCCTCCCGACCTGGCCCGCAAGGCGCAACGCACCCTGGCGCGGCTGCTGCCCCGCCTCGACGCTGAGTTTGCCACGGCGGCGGCCGCCGCGCCCGATGAGTGGGCGACGTTTCGCCGCCGCCTGGACGAGCATTTCCCGCGTCTGTTCGGCCTGCTATATCACCTGTACGGCGACCAGTACGACTTCTTCTATCACCTGGAGCAGCTGCTCTCCATTCTCGCCCGCTCCTGGCTGGACCGCGCGCCCGCCCTCAAGGCCCTCGACGCGGCGCGCGAGGCCGCCCCACGCTGGTTCCAGTCGAACCAGATGCTCGGCGCGGTGTGCTACGTCGACCTGTTCGCGGGCGACCTGGACGGCGTGCGCGCCCGCATCCCCTACTTCAAGGAGTTGGGGCTGACCTACCTGCACCTGATGCCCCTGTTCAAAGCGCCCGAGGGCGAGAACGACGGCGGCTACGCCGTCAGCAGCTACCGCGACGTCAACCCGGCCCTGGGCACGCTGGCGCAACTGGCGACCCTGACCGACGAGCTACGCCGCGAGGGCATCAGCCTCGTCGTCGACCTGGTGTTCAATCATACCTCGGACGAGCACGCCTGGGCGGTGGCCGCGCAGGCGGGGGATGAGGAACACCAGGCGTACTACCGCATGTTCCCCGACCGAACCATGCCCGACCGCTACGAGCGCACGCTGCGCGAGATCTTCCCCGACGAGCACCCCGGCGCCTTCACCTTCGCCTCGCCGCCCGACCAGTGGGTGTGGACGACCTTCCACAACTACCAGTGGGACCTGAACTACGCCAACCCGACCGTCTTCAACCGCATGGCGGGCGAGATGCTCTTCCTGGCGAATATCGGCGTCGAGGCGCTGCGCCTGGACGCGGTGGCCTTCATCTGGAAAGAGATGGGCACCGGCTGCGAGAACCTGCCCGAGGCCCACGAGTTGATTCAGGCCTTCAACGCCGTGGCCCGCATCGCCGCGCCCGCCCTGCTCTTCAAGTCCGAAGCCATCGTCCACCCCGACGACGTGGTGCGCTACATCTCTCGCGACGAGTGCCAGCTCTCCTACAACCCGCTCCTCATGGCCCTGCTGTGGAACACCCTGGCAACCCGCGACACGCGCCTGCTAGGGCAGGCCCTCCGCGAGCGGCACGCCCTGCCCGCCGACTGCGCCTGGGTCAACTACGTGCGCGTCCACGACGACATTGGCTGGACCTTCTCCGACGAGGACGCGGCGCGGCTGGGCATCGACGGCTACCACCATCGCCGCTTCCTCAATAATTTCTACACCGGCCGCTTCCCCGGCAGCTTCGCCCGCGGCCTGCCCTTCCAGGAGAACCCCAAGACCGGCGACTGCCGCATCTCCGGCATGGGAGCCTCGCTGGCCGGGCTGGAGAAGGCGCTGACCGAAGAGGGTGCGCCGGAGGTCGAGATGGCCGTGCGGCGCATCGCCCTCATCCACGGCGTCATCCTGACGATTGGCGGTATCCCGCTGCTGTACCTGGGCGACGAGATCGGCACCCTCAATGACTACAGCTTCCAGGACGACGACACGAAGGCCCGCGACAGCCGCTGGGTGCATCGCCCCGCCACGGACTGGGAGCGCATGGCGCGGCGACACGACCCGGCCACCATCGAGGGCCACGTCTACCAGCGCCTGCGCCAGTTGATTCAACTGCGACAGGCCCATCCGGCTTTTGCGGGCGGTGAGACCCAGGTCATCGACACCGAGAACGATCATGTGCTGGGCTACGTACGGCAGCACGCCGTGAACGGTGGGCGTCACGAGCGCGTCGTGGTGTTCGCCAACTTCAGCGAGCAGCCGCAGACACTGCCCGCCCACCTGTTGCGCCTGTACGGCGTTGGCTACCGCTTCCAGGACTTGCTGACCGGCCACGCCACCACCGCGACTGACCTGATCCTGGAGCCGCTGGCGTTCGTTATCCTGGCGCGGGAGGGGTAGACATAGCAAGACCCTAAAAGTCTCAGAGACCTTTAGAGTCTTGAAGTTGGCTGGCGGCG
>JAHCIE010000016.1 GCA_026129385.1 Anaerolineae bacterium | reverse complement strand
AAGGAATTGCTGGCCAAGGCTGGCTTCCCCAACGGTCAGGGCCTGCCCGAGATCAAGATGAGCTTCGGCTCGACCCCGCGCAACAAGATTCGCGCCGAGTTCCTGGCGGGGCAGTTCCAGAAGAACTTGGGCGTCAATGTTGTCCTTGACGCTGTGGAGCCGACCACCTACACGGCCATGCAGAAGGACGCCAAGACGTACCCGCAGCTCGGCTTCAACATCGGTTGGTGCTCGGACTACCCGGACCCACAGAACTGGCTGACGACCTACTGGCGCTCGACGGCCTTCGCCAAGCGCTATGGCTACAACAACCCCGACCTGGACAAGCTCATGGATGCTGCGGACGTGGAGCAGGATAGCGCCAAGCGCCTCCAGATGTACCAGCAGGCCGAGAAGACGATCCTGGACACAGATGTGGCTTACATTCCGCTGTGGCTGACCGAGAACGTCTTCATGGTCAAGCCGTATGTCCAGACGGGCAAGACGACGTCCCACGACATCGACTTCCCCGGCTGGTTCGAGGCGACCAAGCTGGGCATCAAGCGCTAAGGCTGACGCTCTGCTACCAACCCCCTCTCCCCGCGAGAGGGGGTTGTCCTTTGGCAGCGACCACCGACCACCGACCACGGACGGTTCGCCATAGTGAACCGCCTGCCCTGCCCGCGCATATCGGTGTTTGACAACAATCCGCCAACGAGAATATAATCTAACCCCTAGCCCATCCCAGGCCATCGGAGTCGGGGCGTCGTGAAGGTGCGGCGTCGCGGCAGGAGGAGAACAGGCATGTTAGCGTTTATCATCCGTCGCCTCTTGTGGTTGATACCGGTCTTGTTGCTGCTGTCCTTCATTACCTTCGGCCTCATGCACATCGCCCCCGGTGGCCCCTGGGACACTGACCCCAGCCGCAAGCAACTCGACCCCCGCACGGAGAAGGCCCTCAACGAGAAGTTCGGCCTCGACAAGCCGATCTTCTTCAATACCAACGGCAATATCCAGCAGCCGTGGACGTACCTGGATAGCCAGTACTTCAACTACGTCTGGAAGATTGTGCGCTATGGCGACTTCGGGCCGTCCTACCGGCGGCGCGGCGTCGACGTGGTGGACATCCTCAAGCAAGGCGTCCCGTACTCCCTGAAGCTGGGGCTGATGGCGTTTGCGTGGTCGGTCACCTTCGGTATCTTGATCGGCATCACCGCCGCTCTCCACCAGAATACCTGGGTGGACTATGTCAGCCTGTTCTCGGCGACAATTCTAAGATCGACGCCGACCTTCGTCTTAGGTATCCTCCTGATAATAGTGTTCGCCAGTACCCTGAAATGGGTGAGCGTCATCCAGGAGGATTGGAGCGGCATCAAACCTTTCATCCTGCCCGCCATCTGTCTCGGCGCGGCTACCGCCGCCTTCGTGGCGCGCCTTACGCGCTCGTCGATGCTGGACGTGACGCGCCAGGACTACATTCGGACGGCTCGCGCCAAGGGTGTTGGCGAGCGCTCGGTGGTCTACAGCCACATGCTCAAGAATGCGCTGATCCCTGTGGTGACCATTCTCGGCCCCGCGCTGGCCGCGCTCGTCACGGGGTCGTTCATCATCGAGAACCTGTTCGGTGTGCCAGGGATTGGCCGCCTGTTCATCGAGGCCATCAACGCCCGCGACTACTCGATGATCATGGCGACTACCCTTCTGTATGCCTTCCTGGTCGCCATCGGTAACTTGCTGGTCGATATCACCTACGCGTTCATCGACCCACGTATTCGCCTGTCCTAGCGGGAGCGGAGGACCAAGATGGCTGCAACCGGCACAACGCCCGCCACCACGGCGGCCCAACCCTCGCAACAGTTGAGCCTTGAAGCGCAGAAGATTCTGGCGAAGCCGCCGCGTAGCCTGTGGAGCGACGCCTGGCTGCGCTTGAAGCGGAACAAGGCAGCGATGGTGTCTATCGTGTTCATCATCCTGCTGGTCTTCATCGCCGTCTTCGCGCCGTTGATCACGCCCCACAATCCGCTGGAGCAGAACACAAGCAACTCGTTCCGCCAGGCGGCGTGGATCAAGACCGATGGCAAAGATACCGGCAATTGGGAGTGGCCGCTGGGGACCGATAACCTGGGGCGCGACGTGTGGAGCCGCCTCATTTACGGGACGCGTGTCTCGCTGGCTGTGGGCCTGGTGCCGATGATCATCATCGTGACGGTCGGGATGGCGGTGGGACTGGCGGCTGGCTTCGCGGGCGGCATGGTCGACAACCTGTCCATGCGCGGTATTGACATCGTGCTGGCCTTCCCCGACTTGCTGCTGTTCATCATCGCCACGGTGGCCCTGCGCGATACGCCTCTGGGTCGTATCTGGGGCGGGTTACTGCTCTTGTTCATCGTGCTGGCGCTCTTAGGTTGGGCGGGTCTGGCCCGCCTGGTGCGCGGCCAGGTGCTTGGCCTCAAGGAAAAGGAGTATGTGGAGGCGGCGCACTCCATTGGCTCCTCCAATCGCCGCATTATGTTCCGTCACCTGATGCCCAACACTCTATCGCCCGTCATCGTGTCGGCGGCCTTCCTGGTCCCCACGGCCATCCTGGCCGAGGCGACCCTGGGCTACCTGGGCCTGGGCGTGCGACCGGCCACCGACCCCAACGCCCCCTTCCCTACCAGTTGGGGGTCCATGCTACTCGAAGGCAACGTCGCGCTGAGCAACCAGCCATGGATGATGCTGGCCCCTGCCCTGGCGGTCGCTATGGTGCTGCTGGCCTTCACCTTCCTGGGTGACGGTCTGCGTGATGCCCTCGACCCGCGTATGAAGCAGTAGTTTGGAACCACTATCGGCTGGAAGGTATCGACGGATAATGCCAGACCTGGGGACGGAGCACGCCCCGCCGTTCGCTGAAGCCGCTCCGACCAACGCCATAGCCGACGCGCCCATCGTCACTGCATACCCAGACCCCGTAGGCCGCCTCCACGCCACCGGAACCTTGTTCTCGGCGTGGACGCGGCTTTGTGGTGTGGCTACCTCTGGCCCCCTCTCCCAAAGGAAGAGGGCTGGGGTGAGGGTCTTGGGTCGACCACCGACCACCGACCACCGACCACCGAAGAGAACTTGGGGCGGGCTGCGACTGGTCGTCCGTCGTCCGTCGTCGGTGGGCAGGCACGGGGGCCTGCCCCTACGGGTGGTGGCGGTATTGATGGTCGTCCTGGTGGCAGTGACGGGGTGCCAGCAGCCGGGTGGCGCCCCGCCGGGAGGCGCAGCGACCAGCGCGCCACAGCCATCGGGCGGCGTGGCAGCGGCGGTCAATGTCACGCCCGGCACGCCACCCGCCCCGGCCACGCCCGCGCCGGGCCTGAGCCTGCCTCGCCTGGGCGCGCCGCCCACGGCGACGGGCGCGCCAACGCAGACGCCCGTCCCAGCCACGCCGACAGCCACCCCGAACGCCACGGCTACCGCTGAGGCTCGCATTGTCACCCTGGACTATGGCCTGCCGCGCGATCCGACGACGCTGGACCCGACGCTGGCTGAGCCGGGCGACATTGCGGCTCAGGACGTGGCCGGTATGCTCTTTCCGCGCCTGACGCGCACCGACGCTGCCAGCGGCCAGATACGGCCCTGGTTGGCGCGCGAGTGGAAGACCGACGGCCTGACCACGACCATCAAGCTACGCGACGACGTGCCCTGGGTGCGCGTCAACCCGGCGACGAAGCAGGTTGAGGCAGCGATCGACGAGCAGGGCAAGGCACGCATGGTGCAGGCGTCGGACGTGGTGTTCGCCCTGCGCCGCGCGCTAGACCCCAAGCAGGGCGCGGACACGGCCTGGTTGCTGTACGACATCGTCGGCGCGCAGGACTTCAACACGCGGCCCGGCCGGCCGCCGGAGAGCGTGGGCGTGCGCGCGCTGGACCCGACGACGGTGGAGATTCGGACCACGAAACCCGCCGCTTATCTGCCGTCGCTTCTGACGCTGCCCATGCTGGCCCCGCTACCGGAGTGGGCCATTCGCGCCCAGGCCGACGCCTGGGCGAAGGCGGAGAACCTCGTCACGGCTGGCCCCTACGCCCTGACGGAGTGGACGCCGGGCAAGCAGATCACGCTGACCCGCAATCCTCTGTACCCCGACCGCGACAAGGTCGCCATCGAGCGGCTGCGCTTCCCCATCGTCGCCGACGCCGTCCAGGCGTACACCCTGTTCAGCAACGGCAACCTCGACTCGGTGGTCGTGCCGGACAGCGAGCGCGCCACGGCTCAGGCCGACACGAGCCGGGGGCGCAAGCTACAAAGGATCCCCACCGGCTGCACGACCTTCGTCGGCTTTACACCCGACAAGCTACCCATCGACCGCGTGGGGGTGCGCAAGGCGCTGGTATCGGCGATCGACCCGCAGGCGCTGGTGGACAAGGTAGCGCAGGCGGGCCTGCCGGCCTCCGCCTTCGCCCCGCCGGGCATCTTTGGCGCGGTTACCGACGGCAGCGCGGGCCTCAAGTACGACCCGGCCGCCGCCCGGCAATTCCTGGCCGAGGCGGGCTTCCCCGACGGCAAGGGCTTCCCGACGCTCACCTATGCCTACAATACGTGCGACTCGCCCACCTGTAAGGCGAACCAGGCGATGGCTGAGGCCGTGCGCGACATGTGGCAGGCGACGCTGGGCATCCAGGTGAGGCTCGAGAGCCTGGAATGGCCCGCCTACCTGGAGCGCATCAACCGCCGCACACCGGTGGACCAGATGCCCCACGCCTGGCGCATGGCCTGGTGCCAGGACTTCCCCGACCAGCACGACTGGCTATACGGCGCGTTCAACGTGGCAGCGGCGGGCAGCCTGAACCGTAGCCGCCCCGGCCGCTTCGACCAACTGACGACGCAGGCCGCCGCCGAGGCGGACCCGGCCCGGCGCGCCGCTCTCTACGGCGACGCCGAGCGCGCCCTGCTGAGCGACAACGCGCTCATCGCACCCCTGTTCAGCAGCGCCGACCTGGTCGCCACCCAACCCTGGCTGACGCGCCAGTTCCCCGTGTCCCCCGCTCAGAGCTTCGACGAGTGGCAGCTAGACTGGGACGCCAAGCGCAAGGCGCTCGGCAAGTAGCAGACGTAGGATTCGGCGTCCAGCGCGCCGCGCTCCCACCACAGTTATCCATCAGCCCCAGGAGATGCGGGCGCGCCATGAAGAAGCTGTTCCCTGTCGGTAGTCTACTCGGTGTCCTGCTCGTGGCGGCGGCCTGTCAGCCCGCCGCGCCGGGGCCACAGCAAGCCCCGACACCGGCCGTGACGGTCATAACCAAGACTGAGACGGTGATCGTTACGGCCACGCCGCCCCCGGCGAAGAACGCCGATACCTTCGTCGTCGCCCTCGGCCAGGAGCCAGACACACTACACCCGTTCCTGGCGACCACGGCGGCCGCCCGCGCGGTGCAGGCGGCGATCTGGGAGCCGTACCTCAGCACGCGGGACTACGACTTCCAACCCAACCTGGTTGAATCGATTCCCACGCTGGAGAACGGCGGCGCACGGCTCGACGACAAGGGCACGCCCGACCCCAAGGACGACGTGCTGTCGGTGACGTTCAAGCTCAAGCCGGGCGTCAAGTGGTGCGATGGCGAGCCGGTGAAGGCCAGTGACTTCGCCTTCGCCTTCAACCTCGCCGCCGACCCGAAGTCGGGCATCTCGAACCGCAGTGTCGTCAACAAGATCGACAGGGTAGAAGCGTCCGACCCCCAGACGCTGATAGTGACCTACAAGCCGGGCGAGACCACCCCGCTGTACCACGCCACCCTGACCCCCGGCGGCAATATCCCCATCCCCGAGCACCGGTTCAAGGGCAAAACGGCGGAGGCTGTGCTAAAGGATCCGGACCTGACGCGCAAGCCCCTGGGCTATGGCGCGTATTGCATCAAGGATTGGCGGCCGGGGGACCGCATCGTCCTGGAGGCCAACCCCCACTACGTGCGTAGCGGGTTGCCCAAGGTTAAGAACCTGACCTTCCGTATTACCCCGGACACCAGCCAGGCGCTGGCGCTCCTGGCGTCGGGCGAGGTGGACATCGCCACCCCGGACGCGCTCCCGGCCAGCCAGGCGGCGCTGTACGAGAACCTCGAGAAGCAGGGTCTCATCAAGGTCTACCCGCTGCCGTCGGCCACCTGGGAGCATCTCGACTTCAACCTGTTCGCCCGCACCAACAAGGACGCCACCGAGCGCAAGACGCCCCACCCCGTCCTGGGTGACGTGAAGGTGCGCCAGGCGCTGGCCCAGTGCATCGACCGCCAGGCGCTGATAGACGCCGTGTATGGGGGCAAGTCCACGGTGATGAACAGTTTCATTCCGGCTGCCCAGAAGGTCTTGGCTGCCCCCGATGCGGAATTGAGTGTCTACAAGTTCGACGTGAACGCGGCCAACAAGCTGCTGGATGAGGCCGGCTGGGCCAGGGGCGCTGACGGCATGCGCGCCAGGAGCGGTGTGCCCGCCCGCCTCAGCCTGCGCTCTACGACGGGCAGCGTCCTGCGCGAGCGCGCTACGCAACTCATCAGGACTCAGCTGGCAAGATGCGGCGTCGATGTCCAGGTGGATCTGCTACCGGCGACCGTGCTGTTCGGCGCGGACAGCGGCGTCGCTGTGGGCGACTATGACATGGGGCTGTTCGCCTGGGTCGCCCAGGCCGATCCTGGCGCTCAAACGCTGTACGCTTGCAGCCAGATACCGACGCCCGGCAACCGGTGGACCGGCCAGAACTACATGGGGTGGTGCAGCGACGCCGCCAACAAGGCCGCCACCGACACCACGACCCGGCTGAGGCTCGACGAGCGCAAGGCGGCCTACCTGGCCCTCCAGAAGGAGTTCACCAGGGATGTGGTCAGCCTGCCGCTGTTCCAGCGGCTGGAGGTCTACGGCACGACGCCCACCCTCAAGGGCGTCAAGCCTAACGCCACGGCCCCTGTCACGGAGAACATTGGCGAGTGGGAAAAGTGATTCATAGGAGCCAACTACCGTGCGCGACCTCGCTCGCATCCTGACCGCCCTCGTGGGCGGCGCGCTGGCCGCCCTCGGCGTCGTTCTGGGGGCCGGGTGGCTCATCTGGCCCTTCCTGAAGCGCCCCGATCTGCTCGCTGGCGCGACTGTCCTGGCGGGGGCGGCCGCCCTGGCCGTCCTGTACGGCGGCATCCTCATCGTTCGCGCCTTGCATCGCGGCGATGGCGCGGGCTGGTGGCCGCCGGCCTGGGTCGCCTTCTTCGCCTGGGTCATCGTGCTGGCGTTGGGGGCGGCCGCGCGGGGCACGGCTGAGGCGAGCGCCCTCGCGCCGTGGTTCCTCTCGACCCTGGCCGTGCTGGGTATTGGGCTGCCCGTGTTGGGTATCCTCGCCTTCGCCATGCGGCGCACCTGGCCGCCGGCCGGCCCCGTGATGGGCCAGCTCGTCTTCGGCGGTAGCATGGCCGTGCTGGTCAGCGTGCTGGTGCAGGTTGGCCTGCTGTTGGCGCTAGGCGCGCTAACTCTGGCCCTGATCGGCCAGAGTGTGAGCCTGGGCGACTGGCTGGCGGCGCTGCTGCGCGGCGATCTCGGCGCGTTGGGCGACCTACGGGCGGCTCCCTTGCTCCTGGCGGCCACGTTCCTGGCGCGGGTCATCATCGCGCCGCTGGTCGAGGAGGCCGCCAAGGCTATGACCCTGCCCCTGTGGTCGGGCTGGCAGCCGACCCGCGAGCGGGCCATCGTGTGGGGCCTGGCGGCAGGGCTAGGTCTCGCCCTGACCGAGGGGCTGCTGCTCGGCGCGCCGCTGGCCGTGGCTGGCGCGTGGTGGCCGACGATGATCGGCTGGGCAGGAACCGCCCTGGTGCAGGGCGTGGCGACAGCGATGGTCGGCCTGGGGTGGTGGCGGGCCAGGGAACGCGGTAACCTCTGGCAACTCGTGGGCGCGTATCTGGCCGCCGTATTCGCCCACGGCTTCTGGAACCTGACGGGGCTGGCGCGCACGCTGATCGCCGACGTGCCAATGGGCGCGGTGACGACCACCGAGCGGCGCTAGACGTGCTATTCGGCGTGGTGGGCACCCTGGGCGCGCTGGCGCTGCTGGCTTTGCTGACGGGCGTCCTCATCCGAGTCACCAGTCGTAGCCGCCAGGTAGAGGTTGGCTGACGCGCCGTCCATGCTGGCCGTCGTCCTCAGCGCGCTGGCGGTGGTGGCTCTGGCCTACGGGCTGGTGGCCTGGGTGGGCGCCGAGCGGCTGACGCGCCGTCGCCCGCCCGATCCGGCGGCAACCCCCGCCGACTTCGGCCTGGCCTTCGAGGACGTCCATTTCGTGGCGCGCGACGGCGTCGCCCTGGGTGGGGTATGGATTCCGCCGCCCGGTGGCGCAGTGGGCGAGGTGGCGGTGGTCATCTGCCCCGGCTATAACGGCAGCCTCGACGCGGACATCGCCTACGCGGCGCCCCTCCACGCGGCGGGCTACGGCGCGCGCACTGTTCGACTTCCGCGCCCACGGGCGCAGTAGCGGCGAGTGGGTGACGCTGGGCGACCTGGAACGCTTCGACGTGCTGGGCGCGGTAGACTGGCTGGTGGCGCGGGGCGTGCAGCGTGTCGCCCTGCTGGAGGCTTCCAGCATGGGCGCGGGCACGGCCGTATCATCTTCGGCCCCCACGACCATCCAGCCATCGTAGCCGTCGTGGCCGACGGGGCGTTCGCCCGCCCGCTGTCCATCGTGGCGGGCGGCCTGCGCGAGCGCGTGCGCCTGGGTATACTGACCACGCCACTGGCCTGGGGCATGCTAAGGATGGCCGCCTGGCGCATCGGCATCGACCTACGCGGCGCAGCGCCGCTGAGCCATGCCCCGCGCGTCGCGCCGCGCGCCCTGTTTCTCATCCACGGCGGCCGCGACGCCTACGTCTCGATGGCCGAGATTCGCGCCCTGTATCAGGCGGCTGGCCCGCCCAAGTCGCTATGGGTGTTGCCGGAGGCCGGACATCGTGAGACCGACGCGCGACGACCCGACGAGTGGTGGCGGCGCGTGTTGGACTTTCTCGCGACGTATGTTCCCCTGAAGGATGATGCATGGACCACGGGGCCGACGGAGTCAAGCGTACCACCTGCCTGAACCACCAGCGTAAACCCTTCTGGCTCGACGGGGGGGCAGTCGGCGTGTTGTTGCTGCACGGCTTCACCGGCCGCGCCGACGAGATGCGCCCCCTGGGTGATGCCCTGCATGCGGCGGGCTACACGGCGTATGGTCCGACGCTGGCGGGGCACGACGGCGGCTTCCCCGACAGCCTCGAGCATCTGCCCTGGCAGGCCTGGCTGCGCGGAGCCGAGCGCGCCTTCGACATCCTGTACCATCGCGCGCCGACGGTGTGCGTGGTGGGCCAGAGCCTGGGCGGGACGCTGGGCACGCTGCTGGCGCAGAGCCGCCCCGTGGCGGGCCTGGTCACGATGGCCGCCCCCCTGACTATCCCGACCTGGATTCGGGCCGTGGCGAGCGCTGTGCAGCCCGTCATGCCGTGGTTCTACCCCTTCGGCGTCGCCAACCTCGACGACGCCAGGATTCAGGCGCAGGCCCGATCGTTTGTACCTGATGCCGACTTCTCTGACCCGACGACGCGCGCCACCATCCAGAAGACGGCGCGCATCCCGGTGAGCGCCATCGTCGAGCTGGGCCGGGCGTTGCCCTACGCGCGGCGGCGCGTGCCCTACGTCGCGACGCCCACCCTCGTGCTCCAGGGCCGCCACGACCCCGTGACGAGCGCCACAGACGCCAATCTGCTGTTCGGCCTGCTGGGCAGCGCGGACAAGGCGCTGGTGTGGTTCGAGGCGTCGGGACACCTCCTGCTGGAAGGGGACGAGCGTGAGGCGGTCATTGATGCGGTGGTGCGCTTCGTCCAGGCGCGCACGCCGATCAATTGACTGCCCTCCCCCGCGGACCTATACTCCCCCGACAATCAACGCGGCGGCGGTATTCAACTCGGCGCGGCGTGCTGGCGACACACTGCTGCGTGGAATGCAGGAGGCGGTCATGACGCTCACCGAGACTCGTCTGCGCCCGCTGCCCAAGCTGGAGCTGCACCTGCACCTGGACGGCTGCGCGCGACCCGCGACACTGCGCGAATTGGCCGTCGAGCGCGGGCTGCCGCCGCCGTCGGACGCCGAGGTCATCGCGCCGCCACAGTGTGACGACCTGCGCGACTATATCCTGCGCATCGACCGCGCCCTGGACCTGCTGCAGGATGCGCCCGCCCTGGCCCGCGTCAGTCGCGAGGTGGTGGAGGACCTGGCCGACGACGGTGTGGTGTACGCCGAGATTCGCTTCGCGCCCCAGCTGCACACGCGCCTGGGCCTGTCGATGCAGGCGGTGCTGGACACAGTGGCCGAGGCCGTGGCCGAAGCGTCGGCGGCCACGGGCGTGGAGACGCGCCTCATCCTGTGCGCGTTGCGCCACCAGCCGGTCGAGGTGGGTGAGGCCGTGGCGGAGTTGGGGGTGGCGAACCGCCCGCGCGGCCAGGTGGCGGCCCTGGACCTGGCAGGGGACGAGGGACGCTTTGAGGGCGCGCCCTTCGCCCGCGCCTTCGATCTGGCGCGGCGTGGCGGCCTGCGGCGCACTGTCCATGCTGGCGAGGCGCGCGGACCGACCAGTATCCGCGAGGCGCTGGATAGCCTGGGCGCGGAGCGTATCGGTCACGGCGTGCGCATCGTGGGCGACGCGGCCCTGATGGACGAGGTGCGCCGCCGGGGGCTGGCCCTGGAGACGTGCCCTACCAGCAATGTCCAGACGCGGGCCGTCCGCACCCTGGCCGACCACCCGGCCGACGCGCTGCTGCGGGCCGGGTTGCGGGTGACGGTCAACTGCGACGGCCACACCGCCACGCCGACGAGCCTGAGTCGCGAGTGGGCGCGGCTAACGGGGCAGTTCGGCTGGAATCTGACCGAGTTCGCGGCGGTGACACGGCACGCCCGCAGGACGCGCGTTCATCGATGCGGCCACGCGCCGCCATGCCTGGAACAGCGGGTGGCCGATGCGTGGCCGCAGGGGGATAGCCTACGAGCAGTTTCAGCCTGTCGGGGATGATGGCGTTGGTGACTGGCGGCGGCATCCGCCTGGGCAACTCGGCCGGGGGCAATAGATTAGGGACTGGAGATTCTGGAAATCTCTAGTCCCTAATCCCCAATCTCTTCTTCTATGAGTCCCCAGGGATTCGAACCCTGAACCGTTGGCTTAAAAGGCCACTGCTCTGCCATTGAGCTAGGGACTCGGAACGCGGTAATTCTAGCATAGCTGGGGCTGCGCGTCGAATGACCGCCTGCCCGTTAGATACCTGCCTCGCGCATGGCCTTACGTTGCGAGGCGCGACCCCCGCCAAAGGCACAACCTTGTGCCCGGGGGGGAGGAGCACAAGGTTGCGGCAGGCCGAAGCCTGTAAATGTTATACGCCGAGCCTGCCTCAAAAGTTGCACCTGGGGATAAGGGTAGCGTGAAAAACGTGCCGGTTGATAGGAGTCACGTCCAATGACCCGTCCAAGCGCTCTCGATTCCGTCTTTGGCTGGGTGAATGCCGACAACATGGCCTGGCTAACGGACCTGTACGAGTTGACCATGGCCGACAGTATGTTCCGCCAGGGCCGCAATGACTGGGCAACCTATGACCTCTTTGTGCGCCGCCTGCCCCACGGCCGCGCCTTCCTGGTCTCGGCGGGGCTATCGCAGGCGCTACTGTACCTGCGCGACATGCGCTTCGGCGAGGAAGGACTGGCATTCCTCGGTCAACATCGCTGCCTGACGCCCGGCTTCATCGATTATCTGCGCCACTTCCGCTTCAGCGGCGATGTGTGGGCTATGCCCGAGGGCGAGGTCTACTTCCCGCCGGAGCCGCTACTACGCATCGCTGGCCCACGCATCGAGGTCCAGGTCGTCGAGTCTTTCCTGCTCAACACCTTCAATGCCCAGAGCATGTGGACCAGCAAGGCGGCGCGCATCACCCTGGCCGCCCAGGGGCGTAGCGTCATCGATATGAGCCTGCGCCGCGACCACGGCATGGACGCCGCGATGAAGGTGGCCCGCGCCAGCTACATCGCGGGCGCGGCGGGCACGTCCAACGTGTTGGCGGGCATCACCTATGACATCCCCAGCTATGGCACGATGGCCCACGCCTACATTATGTCGTTCGATACCGAGTTGGCCGCCTTCCGCGCCTTCGCCGAGGATTGCCCGACCAACGTCGTCCTGCTCATCGACACCTACGACACGCTGCGTGGGGCGGAGCATGCCATTATCGTCGCCAAAGAGATGGCCGAGCGCGGCGAACAGTTGCGCGGCGTGCGCATCGACAGCGGGGACGTGGGCGAGCTATCGAAGGTGGTGCGCGCCCGGCTGGATGCGGCGGGTCTGACCGACGTGATGATTCTGTTGAGTGGCGACCTGGACGAGTACAGCATCCAGCGGCTACTGGCTGAGGGGGCGGAGGTCGACTCCTTTGGCGTCGGGACGAATCTGGGCACGTCGCCCGACGACCCATCCCTGGGCGCGGTGTACAAGCTGGTGGAGGATGGGGCGGGGCCGCGCGCCAAGCTCAGCACGGGCAAGGCGACGTTGCCGGGCAGCAAGCAGGTATGGCGCTTCCACGACCCCGAGGGCTACATGTCCCACGACCTGCTCGCCCTGGCTGACGAGACGCCACCCGCGAACGGCGAGCCGCTGTTGCAGCACGTCATGCACGCGGGTGAGCTGGTCGGCGACCTGCCGACGCTGGCCCAGATGCGCGAGCGCTGCCTGACGCGGCTGAACGAATTGCCGCCGGAATTGCGCAAGATGGAGGGCTACGGCTCCCACTCGGTATACATCAGCCCGGCGCTGGAGGCGCTCAAGGAGCGCGCCTACGCCCTGGCCGTCCGCGCCGAGGGGTAACGACCACTGACGACGGATTACCGACGACTGTCGCGGGCACACCCACCACGGTCAGCCGCCAACGGATAGGGCGCGGGAACCTTTCCCGCGCTCTTGGCGTCTGGATGGGTAGAATGCTTTGACACATCGAGGAGGATTAGCATGCGACGAGTATTGTACACAGTGGGCGCGGTGGCCCTGGGCGCGGCGCTGGTAGCCGCCCTGTCCCTGGCGACGCAATCGAACCCGACCCCGTCAGCGGCGGAGGCCGCCCAGACGGCGACGCAGCCCAACAGTCTGCCACGCGCCATGACCATCGTTGGCATCGGCAAGACGTCCGTGAAGCCCGACATGGCGGAGACGACGCTCGGCGTGCGCGCTAACGCGCCGACGGTCAGCGAGGCAACCAGCAAAGTCAACAGCGACATGGACAAGATACTCAAGGCGCTGAAGGGCGCGGGCATCGCGGAGCGTGATACCCAGACCACGGGCTTCAACGTCAATATTGACCAGGATCGCGATGGCAAGCCCACCGGCTACCAGGTATCGAATATGGTGCGGGTGCGGGTGCGTGATCTAGACAAGATCGGCCCGACCATCGACGCCGCGCTGGCGGCGGGCGCGAACCAGGTGTACGGCATCCAGTTCACCCTGGCCGACCCCACCGCCGCCCAGACGCAGGCCCGCGCCGCCGCTGTGGCCGACGCCCAAGGCCCGCGCCACGGAGCTGGCGACCGGGCGGTGTAACCCTGGGCGACATCGTGCAAATCAGCAATGTCGTGGGCGGGGGCGGTGTTCGCCGACGCAGCGATGAAGGGCATGGGGCAGCGTCGGCCATGCAATCGGTGGCCGTGCAGGTCGGCGAGCTGGAGGTGAGCGCGCAGGTGCAGGTCATCTATGCGCTGAGAAGTAGGGGGCCACAGAGGGTTGTGATATAATGGGCGTGGCGGTGGGCCACTCTATCGCCACCCGGGATCAGGCCTTCATGACATGGCGCGTCCGCACCAGCCCGGGTCAACGTCAGGAACGCATCCTTCTCATCGTCCGGGATCGTCGCGCGGCGTTCCTGCTGCTGCTGGCGGCCCTCTTTGCTTCGTCGCCCCAGCGGACCATCGCTGGGGCTCACCCCGTCAGCGGGACCACCCGGCACGGCCATCCTCGCGCGCGGCGAGCGGTTCCCCACCGAGCAAGCCGTCACGCTATCGTTGGCACGACCCAACGACAGTAGCATCGGCGAAGAGGTAGGCGCGACGTGGACCGGAGCGGACGGCGTCTTCAGCTTCGATTTTACGTTCCCGCAGAGCGGGGGCTGGGCGAGTCTGGCGACTGTCGACGTGGTGGCGCGCAGCCTCGACGGCCGCGCCGTCGCCCGCGCCCCCTTCGCCGTCCAGCCCGCTACGCCCTCCAGTATCGTGGTGCAACCCACCGGCACGCCGCCCGCCTCGCCGACGCCCGCGCCGACGCGGGTGCTGGGCACGGCTCCGCCTGTGACCCTGCCCCCCACGACGCCGCGCCCCGGCGGTGGGACGCCCGGCGCGGGCACGCCCGGCCCTGACACCGGCCCCGTTGGTATCGCAACTGTTCCCGGCGCGACGCCGACGTTGCCGAACGGCATCACACGGGTTAGCGGACTGGTGGAGCGCGTCGCGCCGGAACTGGGCATTCTCGGGCTGACGCCACTGGCGGGCGCGATTCGCATCATCCAGACGAGCGCGGGCACGACCATCGTCGACTGGACAGGGCAGGCCATCAACCTGGAGGATATTCCGCCGGGTAGCCTGGTGGAGGCTATCGGCGAGGCAGCCAATAACATCCTACAGGCGGCGCAGGTGACACTGCGCGCCCTGCCGAGCGTCCAGACGGCGACGCCGGGCTTGCCGCCCGCTGCCACCCAAACGCCCATCGTCATCGTTGTCACCGCCACGCCCTTGCCGACCAACACGCCGCGCCCCGGCCCCACGCGCACCCCGGTCATCATCACCGCCTGGCTGGGCGAGTATTGGGCCAACCGCAACCTGACTGGCGAGCCGGCCTTCATCCAGAACGACAACGACATCAACTTCAATTGGGGCACGGCGGCCCCAGTCCAGCCCAATGGCGAGATGCTGCCTATCGACGACTTCTCCGCACGCTGGACCCGGGTGGTGTACCTCAGCGCGGGGACCTACCGCTTCAGCGCTCGCTCGGACGATGGCATCCGTGTCTGGGTCGATGGCCTGATTGTGATGGACCAGTGGGGACCGAACGACGGCAGCGAGGTATTCCAGAGTGACGTCGCCTTGTGGGAGGGCAATCACAGCCTGCGCGTCGACTACTACGAGGGCGGCGGCCTGGCGATGGTGCAGTTCGGCTGGCGGCGTCTCGACCCCACGCCTACCGTGACCCGCACACCCATCCCCACCCGTACCCTGATCCCCACCTGGACGCCGACGCAGGGCGTCATCGTCCTGCCAACGGCGACCTTCACCCGCACGCCCACCGCCACCCTCACGCCAACGCGGACCGCGACACCCACGGCGACCGTGCCACCGTCGCCCACGGCGACGGCCACCGCCACCAGCGCCCCGCCCACCCTGACGGCGACGAGCACGCCGACCGCGACCGTCACGGCAACGGCAACGAAGACGCTGACGCCGAAGCCGCCGACGGCCACTCCGACCGTTACCAGCACGCCGCCGAACTTCAAGCCGACGCCGACCGTGCCGCCGGAGAGCTTTGTCGCGCCGTGGGCGGCTGACGACTTCCCGCTGGCCGCGCCGGGCGCGCAGTTGGAGACGCTGACGGGGCGCATCGAAGACCTGGCGACCTACGGCACAGTCCCGCGCTGTTTCGCCTTTACCCTTGTCGGCGCGGGCAACCTTGACCACGCCAGTCGTGGGCTTCGGGCGAGCGGTGACGGGGGCAGGCGGCCTCGACCGACCGCCGTCGCAGATCATCAGTCCCAGCGCGTGCGGCGCGCTGCCGACGAGTGGCCAGGCCCAGGTGCGTGTCTATGGCGTGCGCGAGAATGGCGTGCTGGTCGCCCTGCGTATCGAAGAGGTCAGTCAGGCGATGGAGCCGACCATTCTCTACGAGCGCGGCTTCATCAGCGGCGACGAGTATGCCAAGGCGCTGCCCGCCGAACGCGACGTGACGCTGTGGGTGCGCACCACCGCCGCCGAGGCAACCGGCTTCGTGCAGGACGCCGACGGTCTGGCCCAGGCGTTGAACAGCCAGGCGCTGTCGCCTACGGTCCAGGTTCTGCTGCGTGGCGAAGTACCGAGCGGCCCTCAGACCAAGATGGTCAGCGTGACGGCCTGGTACTACAGCGGAAGCGAGTCGTACGTCCAGTTCTACGCCGGGCCCTGAAATCTGCCCTACGCTCAGGCGACGTGGGATGATCGTCAGGCAAGGATAGCGCTCAATCTCAAGAGCCCGTGGCGCGTTCAATACGATAGAGATGGGTATGATACCCGTGATACGCGCTCGGCTTGTTATGGCATCCCTGCTCATCGGGGCTGTGGCAGTCGGCTGTAACCAGGCGGCAGCCCCGCCGACTCCCGCACCGGCGGGGGCCGTGGCCACGCCGACCTCGGTCGCGCCCGCCGCCACGACGAGCCGCCGGCCCGCGACGCCGCCGCACCATACCACCGCCCACCTGTGGCGACGGCGACGGCTTCGGCCCGACGACGATTGTCCCGTCACCCACCGCCGCCGCTGCCGCCGCCGCGCCGCGGATTGCAGCCACCAGCGCCCGTCCAGGGCGCAGCGCCCCGGATGCTGGTCTACGTGCGCGACAATGCCCTGTGGGCGGTGGGCTTCGATGGCGCGCCGCCGAGGCGCATCTCGCCCGAGGGGATGTACCCGCTACCCGACCAGGACGCGACAGTTCAGCCCGCCCTGGTGTCCCCGGATATGCGGTGGGTCATCGGGACGGGGCCGGAGGCGAAGCAGGGCACATGGCTGTTTGCTACCGACGGGTCGAGCCAGCGTAAGCTGGATGACACGCGGGTCATCGCGAGTTGGGCCCCCAACAGCCAGGGCTACGCCTGGGCCGACGAGACGAGCATCTACGTGAAGATGCTGGCCGAGGGCGCGCGACCGCTGACGGCGGCCAGGCTGGAAGGCACAGCGCGGGCGCTGCCCAACGCTGTCAGTTGGGCCCCACAAGGGGATCGGATTCTGTTCCAGGTGAAGGATGGCGACACCCTGTCGCTGCGGAGCGTGTCAGCGGCGGGTGGGCCAGTCAAGACCCTGACCCAGGTGAAGATGGACCTGCCAACCGACTACGGCCCCGACGCCCTGGTCTGGTCGCCAGATGGCGCGCGCGCCCTATGGGTGCTGCCCAGTCCGACGCGGGTCGTGGCTATGGACGGCTCGCCCGCCGTGGAGCTACCGACGGACATCGCGCGGGTGTACGGCTTCACGCCCGATAGCCAGCGGCTACTGGCGGTGTGGCGAGCGGGTAACAACTATCGCCTGGGAACGACGGACCTGGCGGGCAAGGATCGCCGCGAGGTGGCAGCGGCCAAGGGCGACTTTGGATACGGGTCGGTGTCGCCGGATGGCCGCCAGATTGCCTACATCCGCTTCCCGGATGACGGCCCTGGCCCGCCGGAGACGAACGAACTGTGGCTGGTCGGCGTGGATGGGCAAGGTCCACGCCGACTGGGCCAGGGCACCGACCTGGCGCCCTTCTCGGCCGACTGGCTTGGCCCCAGCGCACTCCTCGTCGCCAATGGCGAGAAGCCGCCGGACATTTCGCTGCGCCGCGTCGATGCGGGCAGCGGCGCGGTCCAAAAGCTGGTCGATCAGGTTGGCTGGTTCTTCGCCATCGCTCCGCGCTAGGGCAAGATCGTATTGAAGCATTTCGCTAGAGGAGGAGAAGATTATGCGTCATCGACTATGGCTATTCGTGCTGACTCTGGTCGTTGGCCTCGCGCCGCTGATTCCGGCCGTACCGGCGGCCGCCCAGGGGGAAGTCCAGCCCCAGGCTGCGCCCCAGTGTATCTATCATACCGTCCGGCCCGGCGAGTGGGTCAACCAACTCGCGCAGCGCTACGGTGTGTCGCCCCAGGCGATCATCAACGCCAATAACCTCCGGCCGCCGTCGTACATCATCTACCCCGGCCAGGTATTGTGCATCCCGCAGGGCACACCGCCTCCGCCGCCGGGCCAGTGCCAGACGTACACCGTCCGGCCCGGCGACACCCTCAGCAGCATCGCGGTGCGCTACGGTACGACGTGGCAGGCGCTGGCTGCCCTGAACGGTATTCCGTCACCCTACATCATCCGCCCCGGCCAGGTGCTGCGCGTCCCGCCTTGCAACAACCCGCCGCCGCCGCCAGGCCAGTGTCGGACGTACACCGTCCAGCGCGGCGACACTCTCAGTAGCATCGCCGTGCGCCACGGTACGACGTGGCAGGCGCTGGCTGCCCTGAACCACATCCCGCCGCCCTACACCATCTTCCCTGGGCAGGTGCTGCGTGTCCCGCCCTGCAACAACCCGCCGCCTGTGACGGGGATTACCATCTCCAGCCCCACCCCTGGCGCGACGGTGCGTAGCCCTGTCCTCGTCAGCGGTATCGGCGCGGCCAGCTTTGAGAACAACCTGGCCATTCGGGTGTTGGACGCGGGCGGCCGCATCGTCGGCTCAGGCTCGGCGACGGTTCAGGCCAACCTCGGTCAGCCCGGCCCGTACTCGGCCAGCATCCCCTTCAACATCCCGGCTGGCGTCCAGAACGGGCTGGTGCAGGTCCTGGATCTGAGCGCGGCGGATGGCTCGGTGCGTAACCAGGCCAGCGTCAACGTTCGGCTGCAACGCTGATGCCTTGACGCCTGACCCCACTCTCGCTATACTTAGGCCCGGCTGCGCACCCCACCTGGAGGTGCGCCGCCTTTTGTAGCCATTGCCGACTGGCGCAGGTTGCTCGACGGTCGCCGATGTGAGGAGATGGCATGCCTGTGATGGCCGTGTGCCCCAATCCTGAGTGTGGTGCGGATATGGTAATCCCACGCCGGCTTGGCGCGCACGTAACGTGTGACGAATGTGATGTAGAGTGGATTGTCGAGGATTTCGATCCTATCGAGCTGATCAACGCCGACGAGGATGAGGATTGGCGCGACGGCATGGATGACGAGGACGACGAGGGTCTGGACAGTGCGCTGCCCACCGGTGCAGCGGGGCTGGCCGTCACGCCGGTCGCGACCGCCGCGCTCCCGCAATGGGAGTGTGGCGAGTGCGGGATGCTACACCTGGGCCACCGCGCTCCCCATCAGTGTCCCGGCTGCGGAGCCAGTGGCGACCAGTTCAGCCTGTTGGCGGATGGTATCGAGGAGCCGCTCGAAGAGCCGCTCGAAGAAGACGACGAGTGATGGGCGACCCGCGCGAGCGCGGGCGCACAACCCTATGAACGACGGGGCGGCGCGACATGCGAGCGCCGCCCCGTCGTTTAGCCTATTGGCTCAGCTTCGGTCGCCGGCTCGGCCGGCGTGGCTGGCGACTCGACTGCCGCGGCCAGATCGGCGAAGAGGCGGTCGAAGGCCTCTGTCCAGTCCACAATCCGCATCAGACGAGCCTCAACGTCGGGCTGCAGAGGTGTGCGGCCATTCTCGATGCGCGACAGGGTCGCCAGGCCCACTCCGGCTGCCCGCGCCGCCTCCCCCAATGTCAACCCGCGCGCAATGCGCGCCACCCGCAACTGTGGGCCGGTAGGCATATCGGCTCCTTGGCTACAGAACATGTGTTCTTATCATAGTGTAGCACGAGGCGCGAGCCGAGTCAAGGCCGTCGGCGTGAAAGAACGTGACGGGTTTGGAGGCACGGGCACGGGGCGGGTGGTGGGGGCCGCCCGCCTCGCAAGCTCTAGCCCTGGTAGATCTGGATGAGGTTGCGGCAGGTGTCGTCGAGCACGGCAGCGGTGGTCGGCCCCCGCCGTGGCTAACGAGGGTCAGTCCAGGTCGAGGACGTTATCGAGGCCACGGCGCAGGCCGACAAAAGAACCCATCTTGCGGATCGCCAGGAGCGCCCCACCCACATATGGTTGGGCGCTCGTGCCCGAGTCGTGGCGGATCGTGAGCTTCTACGCCACCTCCTCATCTGGGTTGAAGGGTATTTGGCTGTCAACCGGAGCCGGGGAACAGTCTCAACTGCCCCTCGCCGGCGGCGTGCTCCTCCAGGCCGAGCGCCTCGCGCCACAGGTCGGCGTCGGCCTGCGGCTGCCGCATCCAGCGCCGCAAGCGTTCCGCGATCAGGAACGTCCAGCCCGCGTCGGCGGCAAGGATGGCGACGTGGGGCGCACGGTGAAGCTTGAGCCGCAAGAGACGGGCCACCCGCTCCGACACGACCAGGATATGGGGCACGGGCGGCGCGGATGCAAGCAGCGGCTCGAACAGCCCGCTGGCCTGCACGACGAAGCGTAGCGCGGGACGGCTGCCCGCCAGCCACACCACCTCGGCCGGCGTCAGGGCCAGCCGCTCATCCAGGGTCCACGCCAATGGAAACTGTACACTATGGCCGAGGGCCTCGCCCAGCGTCAACAGGTCGGAAACTGCCTCACGTAGCGGCCCGATGGTGGGGTCGGCTACCCACGCATCTACCCCTACCAGCCTTGTGTGCGTCTCCAGGCACAGGTGCGCCATCTCGGCATCCACCGCCAGGCGACCCGGCCCGGCGGCGTAGACGTCAGCGAGCCGCAGCGCAGTGACCCCCTCGCTCGCCTCGGCCCCGGCGGCCTCGCCAGCCAGGCGCGCCAGCACGGCCCGCTCCACGCGGTCGGACAGCGGCACGTGCATGGCGGCGCCCTCGGCCCACAACCTCCCATCCTCCAGGCGCGAGAGGCGCCCGCCGGCGACGGCCGCAAGCAACGCATCGTGGGCCTTGGCGTGGGCGAACTCACCGCCCAGCAGCGGCTCCTCGAACAGGCCCACGGCCTCGCCCAGGCGTCCACTGGCTGCCATGTCCGCGACCGCCACCAGGCTGAGCGTCTCAGCGGCCAGTGGCTCGCCACGGACGGTCAGGGTCGCCCCCGCGCTGGCTTCGGCTGCCGCCGCCAGCGCCGCGCTCACGCGCTTGAACTCCGCGCTATACAGGCGGGGTGGTTTTGCCATCGACCTCAGCGCTACCTGGCCCTCCAGCCAGCGGCTACCCGGCCGGGGAACACGCAGGGCTGAAGCCTGGGCC
Organism: Anaerolineae bacterium; assembly: GCA_026129385.1. GTDB lineage: Bacteria > Chloroflexota > Anaerolineae > Epilineales > JAHCIE01 > JAHCIE01. The sequence continues at coordinate 1,961 of JAHCIE010000016.1, read as the reverse complement.
AACAGCCCGGCCTGTGTCGCGCCGACCAGAACCGCCGCCAGCGCGTCGCGATCAGCCGACCACGCCAGAGCGACCGCTGCGTCGGGGGTCAACGCCCGACGCAGGCCGCGTAGGGCCGCGCCCAGGGCGTGGCTGTACCAGTCCCAATCGAACGACCCGCGCTCGACGAGCGGGCGGAGTGGTGTGGCGGCGCGGCGACTCCACAGCCAACCGGCCCAGGCCCAGGACAGGGTCCAGAACAGGGGGGTCAGGCGCGGTGGTGCGCCCAGGGCTACCCGCGCCCGCCCGGCCAACGCCTCACCGAGGGCGCGGGTCGGCAGGCGGCCGACGAAGGCGAAGGGCAGGGCCGCCGTGGTCTGAATCTGGTCAGGCGCGGCCACCCATTCCGCGTCGGGTTCGGGTGGCGTGTCGCGCAGGTCGGCCGCGATGCGCTCGACGGCGCCCCAGACATTCAGCTCGACGAAGCGGCGCGGCGGGTCGAGGCGACGCGGCGCGGCGGTGTCCCAGAGCGTCGCGTTCAGGATCGAGCCGGCGTCCAGTGCGCCCACGAGCGCCATGCGCAGCGCCTCGCCCTCGTCGGGGGCAAGGTCCAACAGGTCCAGGTGGCGCAACAGGTCGGCCAGGGCGCGCTGGGCGCGGGGCGTGTAGCAGGCAACCAGGCGTTCAGCAAGGGGTCGCAGGGGGTCGGCGCTGTCGGCCAGCCGCTCGACGAGTCGCCAGTAGGCCAGGCTCAGCGGTTCCAGGTCAGTGGCGCGGGCCACGTCGTCGGCGTCAGCGGGCGCCGCGCCGCGCCAGCCGCAGACCTCGCACCTCAGCATCTTGCGCAGCGGGCGGCGCGGCTCGGCCTGCCAGACGAAGGCCTCGGCAATGGCGTCGGCCTGGCAGTGGGGGCAGCGTGTCTGGTACAGGCCGCGCACAGCATCGCGCAGCGGGCGGTCGACCTTCACCGACTCGGACAGCTTGAGCACAGCGCGCGCCACGGTCTGGGGTGGTGGCGGCGTAAGGGCGGCGCGTAATGCCAGAACCTGGACCGGGTTGAAGTCGGCGACGGCTACCGAGCGGCCAAGGCGCACGGCGGCGCGGGCGACCACGTCGCTCTGGGCGAAGGGGTCGATCACGAGGTCGCCGGGCTGAGTCGTCTCAGTCACAACGGCGCTGGCCCAGGCGGCCGATACGGGGGCGGCCCAACGGCGCAACACGCCGCCGGGGCGGGGCGGTTCAGGCGGGAAGAAGGTTGTCGGCATAGGGCAAGTATAGCATGTCCGCGTCGGCCGTACCACCCGAAATCGGTCGTTTGTTCTAGAATCGGATTTGACTTTCGCTGATAACATAGTGTACACTCTTGATGCAGGTGTCAGAAAAGGAGCACCCACATGGCCGATCCGGATCGCGAAAAAGCCCTGGAAACCACCATGACCCAGCTTCGGCGTCGTTTCGGCGACGGCGCCATCATGAAGCTCGGCGGGGAACGGCAGTTGAACATCGAGGCTATCCCCTCGGGCTCCATCGGGCTGGATGTTGCCCTGGGCATCGGTGGCATTCCCAAGGGCCGCGTCACCGAGATCTACGGCGCGGAGTCGTCGGGCAAGACGACCCTGTGCCTGCATGTTATCGCGGAAGCCCAGCGCATGGGTGGCGTCGCGGCTTTCGTCGACGTCGAGCATGCCCTCGACCCCGTGTACGCGGAAAAACTCGGGGTCGACATCAAGAACCTGCTTGTCTCCCAGCCCGACACGGGCGAGCAAGCCCTGGAGATCACCGAAGCCCTCGTGCGGAGCGGGGCGGTGGACGTGGTCGTGCTCGACTCGGTGGCGGCTCTGGTGCCGCGTTCGGAGATCGAAGGCGACATGGGCGATGCCACCATGGGCATGCAGGCGCGGCTGATGTCGCAAGCGCTGCGCAAGCTCTCCGGCGCCATCAAGCAGACCAACACGGCGGTGGTGTTCACCAACCAGCTGCGC
>JAHCIE010000159.1 GCA_026129385.1 Anaerolineae bacterium | reverse complement strand
GCCACGCGCACAGCCACGTCGACGTTGCCGCCGCCCACCGCCACGCCTCTGCCCGCCGCCTGTCTCGATAGCCTGTCCAACGGCGGCTTCGCCAACGCCGACAGGTGGATCCTGGCTGGACGCCGCGCCCTCATCAGCGGCTACGGTGGGCGCACCGGCTCGGCCCTGTTCCTGGGCCTGCAAAGTGGCGACGTGGTGCAGGGGGCAGGGGGTGACACCGCCACCGGCCGCCAGAGCGTCGCCCTGCCGGCCGACGCGACCCAGCTGGAGATGGTTTTCTGGGTCTACACCGGCCACACCGGCGGCGCGGATGCCGCCGATCGCTTCATCGCCCGCCTGCTCGGCCCCGACGGGACAATCCTGGCCGACGCCCCCCTGGTCGTGGATAGCAACGCCTATCGCGAGATGCGCCTGCCCGTGAGCAGCGGCCTGGACACCCTGCGCGGGCAGGCCGTAACACTCCACTTCCAGGTGGACAATGTCGTCGGCACAGGCGGTAATGCCTACATGCGTATCGACGACGCCAGCCTCGTGGTGTGCCGGGGCGGCGCGCGCCTGCCCACGCCCTCGGCCGTCCCCAGCCCCACCGCCACACCCACCCAAACCACCACGCCGCGCCCCACCCCGACCCCCTACCCCGATGGCCCCTACCGCGTGTACCTGCCCCTGGTCAGCGCCGCGCCGTGATTCCCACGGCGCTGGTTGCTCCCCGCGCCCGGCGTGAGTATAATGCCTGTCACGCGGTTCCATCTTTAGCAGCAAAGGATTCCCACTGTGGCAGAGTTCAACTACGGCGGCCAGGCGGTCATCGAAGGCGTCATGATGCGTGGGGCGAGCCACGCCGCCGTCGCCGTCCGCCATCCTGGCGGCGACATCATCGTCCACGACGAGCCACTCACAGCGCCCATTTACACCAGCCACTGGGGCAAGCTGCCCTTCATCCGCGGCCTGGCCCTGCTGTGGGACGCGCTGGGATTGGGGATGCGCTCCCTGATGTGGTCGGCCAACGTCGCCATTGAGGACGACACCGACGTGTCGTTCCACGGGCCGGTGGCCTGGGGCACCGTGGCCGTAGCAGCCACCTTTGGTATCGGCATCTTCTTCATCCTGCCCTTCCTGGTAGCGCGCGTGGCCGACAACTACGTGCCCTCCCCCTTTGTCAGCCACATCATCGAGGGTGCGCTGCGGCTGGCCCTGTTCCTGGCCTACATCATCGCTATCGGGCAACTGGCCGACATCAAGCGCGTCTTTGCCTACCACGGCGCCGAGCACATGACCATCAACGCCTACGAGGCCGGCGCAGAGCTGACCCCACCCTCCGTCGCCCGCTTCAGCCTGATCCACCCGCGCTGCGGCACGGGCTTCCTGCTCATCGTCATGGTCGTGTCCATCTTCGTCTTTAGCTTCATCGGGCGGCCCAACCTGGTGTGGAGCATCGTCGCGCGCATTGTCCTCATCCCCGTCATCGCCGGCATCTCCTATGAGTTCATCCGCTTCAGCGCCAAACGCTACCAGACCAACGCCCTGGTACGGTGGCTCATCACGCCCAGCCTGGCCCTACAACGGCTAACCACCCGGCCCCCCGACGCGGGTATGCTCGAAGTTGCCATCGCCGCCTTGACCAGCGTCCTGCGCGCCGAGGATCGCCTGACCGTGGCCGCACCGCAGGCCGCGCCTGCCGCCGAGCGGGCCGCCGCCTGACCCAGCGGCGAATCATCCCGCTCGCTGCGGGTACGGCCACCTCCGCCGCGCCACGCGGCGCGGCCGCTGGCTATCCCGCGTGACCGAAGGTCTCTACAGGATCAGCCATGCCCCACACCCTGGCCGGACAGACAGCGCTCATTACCGGCGGCGGCCGCGGTATCGGCCGCGCCGTCGCCCACGACCTGGCCGCGTACGGCGCAACGGTGGTTCTGGCCGCCCGCAGCGCCCATGAGGTCAACGCCGCCGCCGAGGACCTGCGACTGCGTGGCGCGACGGCCTGGGGACTGGTGTGCGACGTCGCCAACCCTGAGGATGTGCGCGCCCTGGTCGAGCGCGTGGTAGAAGAATGCGGCACGGTCGACATCCTGATCAACAACGCCGGCATCCTGAGTCCGATGGGTATGACCTGGGACGTAGATCCCGAAGAGTGGGCCTATAACATCCACGTCAACCTGGTAGGCGTCTTCCGCATGACCCATGCCGTGCTGCCCCTGATGATCGAGGAGGGCGGCGGGCGCATCATCAACGTGTCCACCGGCGCAGCCCGCAGCGTCACGCCCGGCTGGTCCGCCTACGGCGCGGCCAAAGCCGGTCTCGATCACTTCACACGGATCCTGGCCGCCGAGGTCCACCCCCACGGCGTGCGGGTCAACGCCGTCTATCCGGGAGCTACCGATACCCAGATGCAGGCCGACATTCGCCGCACCTCCGACGAGCAGTTCCCCGCCGCCCAGACCTTCCGCCGCCGCCATGCCGAGGGTCAGCTACGCGACCCCCGCGAGCCGGCTGAGCTGATTGTCTGGCTGTGTACCAGCCACGCCCGCGACCTGAGCGGCCAGATTCTCGACATCAATGACCCGGCCGTCCGCGAGCGCGTCGCCCACGACCTGGGCCGCCCTCGTCTGCCTGACCCGTCCCGCTAACCCGCCCCGACCCTCGCAGAAAGGACTCTGTCTGTCATGGCCTACCAGCACGTCAAGCTGCCCGAAGGCGGCGCCAAGATTCGCTACGCGAACGACCAACTGATCGTGCCCGACAACCCCATCGTCGGTTACTTCGAGGGCGATGGTATCGGCCCCGACATCACCCGCGCCTCACTCCGCGTCTGGGACGCGGGCGTCGCGCGCGCCTACGGCGGCCAACGCCAGATTCACTGGATGCAGCTATATGCTGGCGAACAGGCCAACGAGGTGTATGGGGACTACTTTCCCCCCGAGACCCTGGAGGCCCTACGCGACGTGGTGGTATCCATCAAGGGACCGCTGACGACCCCCATCGGCGGCGGCTTCCGCTCGCTCAACGTGGCCCTGCGCCAGGAACTTGATCTGTATGCCTGCGTCCGCCCGGTACGCCACTACCCCAACATCCCTAGCCCGCTACGCCAGCCCGACAAAGTGGATGTGGTCATCTTCCGTGAGAATACCGAGGACGTCTACGCCGGCATCGAATATAAGGCCGGCTCGCCGGAGGCGGCCAGAGTCATCAGCTTCCTGGAAACCGAGCTGGGCGCCCACTTCCTGAGTAACGTCGAATGCGGCGTGGGCATCAAGCCCATCAGCGAGTTCGGCTCCAAGCGCCTGATTCGTAAAGCCATCCGCTACGCCCTGGAAAACGGCCGCCAGAGCGTGACCCTGGTCCACAAGGGCAACATTCAGAAGTTCACCGAGGGCGCCTTCCGCAACTGGGGCTACGAGCTGGCGAAGGAGGAGTTCGGCGACGTGACCCTCAGCGAGGACGAGCTGTGGTCGCAGTATGGCGGCAAGGCGCCGGCGGGCAAAGTCGTCATCAAGGATCGCATCGCCGACATTATGTTCCAACTCATGCTCCTGCGCCCCGATGAGTTCGACGTCATCGCCACCCCCAACCTCAACGGCGACTACCTGTCGGACGCGGTGGCCGCCGAAGTAGGCGGCATCGGCATCGCGCCGGGTGGCAACATTGGCGACGGCCTGGCCGTCTTCGAGGCCACCCACGGCACAGCCCCCAAGTACGCCAACCAGGACAAGGTCAACCCCGGCTCGCTGCTGTTCTCGGGCGTGATGCTCCTGGAATACATCGGCTGGCGCGAGGCGGCCGACCTGATCACCGCCGCCTATACCGAGACGGTCAAGGACAGAATCGTCACCTACGACTTCGCCCGCCAGATGGAGGGCGCGACGGAGGTCAAGACCAGCGAGTTCGCCACGGCCATCATCGACCGCATGGCCCGCGTCGGCCAGCCCGCCTAGCGCCGCCTAGCGAACACCGTTCTGTCCTGGGTTAGCACGAAGGACACACAGGCGCACACGCACGCAGCGGATGATTTACCTCTCCGCTTCGTCTGTCCGTGGCCATCGTGTCCTTCGTGTCCTTCGTGGACGCTGCGCCTTGCCAATCCCCACTCCCTAATCGCCACTCTCCTGGCTCAGTCCCCGCCCCAGCGTCCTGCGGCGCGGCTCGTGGAGGAACAGGTCGGCCAGGTCGGCCGCATCGGCCAGCCGCCCCCACGTCGTGGCGATGAACGCGACGCGCCGTAGTCGTCGGGCGGGGACGGGCCGCGCCAGCGGCCGCAGCGCGCCCAGGTCCAGCCGCCAGTACAGGGCATCGGCGCGGGGATGGGCCGCCTCGTCGGGGATCAAATCGCACCGTCGCGCCAACTGGACCCGCCGTAGCGGCGCCCACCAGCGCACCTGGCCGCCGTCGGGGCCGCAGCGTTGCGTCTGGTACAGGGCCACCACCTCAGCGCCCAGCCGGGGCGGTGCGTGGGCCACGGGCACGCGGTACCAGCCCGCCGCCGCCCGCGCCAGATCCGCCGCGCTGGTCACCACCACCACCAGCGCCGGCGTCTCCGCCTCCGGCCACAGCTCTGTCCGCATCTGCTATCCCATACCGAGGTAAACCACACAACACACGGCGGATACGGAACAGGCGAGAACGCCCATGCCGTATCTTCCGTGGTCAGCTCCCCGTCCCAACCCGCTCCCCGCCCGACGCTCCCTGTTCCCCGCCAACCTCTACCCCCCAATCTCCAGTCTCTCGGCCAGGTCCGGCGCCAACCGCGCTACGTCGGCCCGCAACCGCAGCACGGCCACGTCCGACGCCCGCGCCTCAACCAGCACGTCAAAGTCCGGCTGCCACGCCGCGCCACGCAGGAAAGCGATGAACTCGAAGGGATTGATCAGGTCGGCATGGGCCTCCGGGCGCGGCAACCGCGCCTCGACCAGGCCACGCCGCCGCACCAGGCGAGCCTCGGTGCGCGGGGAGCTAAAGTGAACCTTGGGCGTGACACCCGGCGGCCAGGTCGCCAGACAGCGCGCCAACGCCGTCTGCCCGTCCAGGCCAGCGGGGCGCAGACGGTGATGCAGGTCGTCAAAGACCACCGGCGCGCCGCACACGCTATGCACGGCCAGCGCCATACCGACCGGGTGACTCAGGTCGTGCTCGACGGCCAGGCGGCGGCGCGCCCCCGGTGGCAAGGCCAGCGCTCGCGCCGCCCAGCGATGCGGCGCGGCCTCCCCCGCGCCCCCGATGTGGCTAACAACCACGCCGCCCTGGGCGTCCAGGGCATCCAGGAGAGCCGCCAGGGTTATCAGCGTCCGGCTCGCCGCCTCCGCGACAGCCGGCTGAGCCGCCCCCAGCTCCGCCCCCAACGGAGCGTGCAGGGTGAGGCGGATGTCAGCGGCGCGGGCCATGCCACCCAACCAGGCCAGCTCGGCACGGCAGGCCTCTATCTGGGCCAGGGCCGCATCCGCCGGCCCCGGCGCCAGCCGCCAGTGTAGCCGCAGCATCCGCAACCCGGCCTGTCGGCACCAGACCAGGCCGTCGCGTAGGTAGGCGAGGCTGACACTCAGGTGGCCGTCGGGTCGAGCGTCATAACAGCGCAGGCCGGGGCGACCATACAGCCCCGGCCCGCATCCCAGGCGCATGGCTTCCTCCGGGGTTTGTCTCACCCCATAGGAGGGAGGTCAGGCCGAGGGCCTTGCACGCTCTCTGAAACGTGGGGCGTGAACCATGAGCCGCGTCGAGGGTTCCCACGTTTCACGCCGCGCGTTGCACGTCACACGGTTGCCCCGCTGGCCACGTCGCCGCCAAAGTCGGCCTCGCCGCTATCGGGGCGCACGACAACGTTGCGCCCAACGCGGACCCCGCCAGGTACGACCGCCCCCTTGCCGACCAGGCTGATGCCCGTGTTGAGCCGGTCGGGAAAATCGCGGTTGACCACGTCCGACGGTCCGACGCCCACCACAGCCCGCGCACCGACGACCGCGCCCTTGTCCAGGATGGCGCGATCGACCACCGCGCCGGCCTTGATGACGGCGTCGTTGAAGACGATCGAGTCGCGCACCACAGCACCGGCCTCGACCCGCACGCCGGGCGACAGCACCGAGCGCTCGATGCGGCCGTCGATGACACAGCCATTGGAGAGCAGACTGCGATCCAGCTCCGCGTCGCCGCCCATCAACACCGGCGGCCGCTCCTCGCTGCGGGTGTGGATGGTCCAGTCGGGGTTGTACAGGTCCAGCTGCGGCGACGGCTGCAGCAGGTCCATGGTAGCCTCCCAGTACGACTGCACCGTACCTACGTCCACCCAGTAGCCCGCGAAGGGGTAGGCATACACCCGGTGACTGCTAATCATCGCCGGGATGACATCCTTGCCGAAATCCATCGGTCGCGAACCGCTCTGGCCGCGCAGGACCTGATTCAACACGTCGGCATTGAAGACGTAAATGCCCATGGACGCCAGCGTACTGTCCGACTGCTTGGGTTTCTCTTTGAAGTCGGTAATACGCTGGTCGGCATCCGCGCTCAGAATGCCGAAGCGGCTGACCTCCTCGGGCGCCACGTGCAGCACACCCACCGTCAGGTCCGCTCCTTTCTGCTGGTGGAAGGCCAGCATGGGCCGGTAGTCCATCTTGTAGATGTGGTCGCCGCCCAGAATCAGGAACGTGTCGGCCGTGGCGTCCAGGAAGCTCAGGTTCTGGTACACGGCGTCCGACGTACCGCGATACCAGTCTCCCTCGCGGCGACCCTGGTAGGGCTGCAAGAGGCGCAGGCCACCGCGCGTGCGGTCCAGGTCCCAGGGCCGCCCGTTGCCCAGGTGCTGGTTCAAGGAGTGGGGACGATACTGGGTCAAGACCGCCACGTTGTAGATGTCGGAATTGACGGCGTTGGACAGAACGAAATCGATGATGCGATACTTCCCCGCGAAGGGCACGGCGGGCTTGGCCCGCTTCTCAGACAGGATACTCAGGCGGGTGCCCTCCCCGCCGGCCAGAATGACGGCTTGCACGCGCATGCGGCCTCCACAACCCCCATCGACAGGCTACGTTGCGGCGCAGTATAGCCCAAAGGCCGCGACCGCGCAAGTCATGACGGCTGTCGGCTTGACCTATCGCCCCGTTGGCCTATAATTCCCCGCCGGTTGGGCGAATGGCCGATTTATTATGTCGTATGGCCCAACGAGTGTGTCTACCCCAGGAGGTTAAGTATGATTCAGAAGACAACCCAACGCAAGGGCGCTCAGATCAAGGTCGAGTTCGAGCTACCTGCCAACGGCGCCCAGTCGGCCGCCGTCGTGGGCGATTTCAATGCCTGGCAGCCTGACGCCTTGCCCATGAAGCTGCGCAAGAAGGACGGCGTGTTCAGCGCCTCGACAACGCTGGAAGCGGGCCAGACGTACCAGTTCCGCTACTTGGTGGACGGCCAGGGCTGGGTCACTGACCCGGAGGCCGATGGCGTGGCGATGTCGCCCTTTGGCGAACCA
>JAHCIE010000158.1 GCA_026129385.1 Anaerolineae bacterium | reverse complement strand
GCAGCGAGGGAACGACGGAAGACCGGCGCGAAATCCTGGGGGCGGTCGAAGAAGACTTCGATAGCGGCCGTAACATCCTTGCCATCATCGCGCACGTAGACCTTCGCCACTTTGGTCATACGCGTCGCGTCGCTGGCCGCCAGAACGGCCTTCGCGAAGGCGCTACCGTCGTCGATGCTCCAGAAGTTGGGGAAGAGGAGCTGGAAATACGCCTGATCCTCCGCGTCGACCACGATGAGATACATGCGCCCCTCTTCCTTGAAGACGATGAGATTGTTGCCGTTCTGCGAAGGGCGATAGCCCTCGCGGGTGAGATAGTCCATGTATAGACTGGCGGGGCCGCTCATGGGGCTTCCTCCTTGGGTAGCAAGGCAACGCTAACGCATGGCGCTCACAAAATTGTCGACGGCGGCCTTGAGCGCGCGCATCGAGCGATGGAAGACGGGCTTGAACTGCTCGGGTCGCTCGAAGAATATCTCAATGCTGGCGCTGGTGTTCTTCTGATCGCTGCGCAGATACACCTTCGCCACCTTCGTCTTGCGCGTCGCCTCATTGGCGGCCAGAATGGCCCGCGCGAACTCCTCGTCACTCTCGATCCGCCAGAAGCTGGGATAGACGAGCTGAAAGTAGTTCGCGTCGCTGGTCTCGATGTCGATGTAGTAGTATCCCCCCTCGTAGTGAAATTCAACGTCGCCGTCCGCGTCAGTGGTGGGGCGATAGCCCTCGTGGGCCAGGTAGTCGATGTACAGTCTCGCATCACCGCTCATGCATCCCTCCTTGCGCCTGGACCTCGGTACGCCCAGGGCAGCCGTCGTGAAGCGATTGGGCCCTGAGGGGATTATGCAGAACCAGGGGCTGCTCTTTCGGCATGGGGCGGAGATTCCTCTGACGTACTTTCCGCCAAACTGCTTGCGCCTGGCTTCCAGGCCGTGATATAATGGGGACGACCCCGACATGCCTATTTCCCCCTTAGGAGGCCTGGATGGAAATCAGCACCAAAGACCTCAAGCGCGTCACGGTGGTGGCCCCGGTGGGCCGCATCGACCATCAGACCGCGCCCGAGTTGCAGAAGACTCTCGACGATCTCATCAACGGCGGCCATTTCAAGCTGGTCCTCGATATGTCCGGCGTGACGTACATCAGTTCGGCCGGGTTGCGCGTCCTGCTGGCCGCCCGTAAGGCGGTCAAGCGCTGGAATCGCGGCGACCTGCGGCTGTCGGGCCTCCAGCCCTACGTCAAGGACACCATCGACCTCGTGGGCTTCACCCGCATCTTCAACATCTACGACGACTCTGTGGAGGCCGTGGGCAGCTTCTAGCCCATTTGGCGGCGAGGCTACGCGCGCGTCCTGCGGGAGAGGCACGTCGCGCCGAGGGCGGTGTCGGCCGCGCTGAAGCAGACTCGAAGCCTTTCTCGACTGGCTGCGCGCCACGGATGCCACTGCGACCGCCTCCGCCACAGCCCTGGTTACGTATCGCGCCCACCTGGCGGCCGCGACCCGGCCAGACTGCGAGACGTTGCGCCAGCGCCTGGCGCCGGTGCGCAACGTCGTCGCATGGCAGGAACGAACCGAAGCGATGATCAGCCTGGATGAGCGCGCGGCCCTGGAGCGCGCGCTACGCGAACTGCATACCCTGCGCTCGGTAACGGAGCGGCTGAACGAGGCCGTCTCGGTGGACGAGGCCGTCTCGGTGGCTCTGGCCGAAGTGACAGATCTCCTGGGCCTGAGCACAGGCTGGGTCTTCCTGCTCGACGAGACGGGCGCGTTTGTCCCGATGGACGCCATCGGGCTGCCGCCCGCCCTGGCCGAGGACGATGCCCGCGAGTTGCGACGCCTGCCCGAGTGTGAGTGTCAGTACCAGGTGCGTACGGGGCAGCTGAAGCGCGCGGTCAACATCATCCAGTGCAGCCGCCTGGCCGAGGCGCCCGGCGACACTCGCGGCCTCCGCTACCACGCCAGCATCCCCATCCGCGCCCGCAAGCGCGTGCTGGGCATTCTGAACGTCAGCGCCCCCGCGCGAGAGAGCTTCAGCGCCGCCGACATGCAAGTATTGGGGACTATCGGCGACCAGCTGGGGATGGCGATTGAGCGCGCCCGGCTGCTGGACGTGGCGCGCGGTCGCCATCTGCGCGAGCAGGCGATGCTGCTGCGACTGTCGCAGGCCCTGCTGTCCAGTCTCGATCCGCAGCAGGTGACTGAGATGGTTGTCGAGGAGGCCGCCAGCGTGCTGCGTGGCGACGCGGCCGCCCTGCTCCTGTACGGCGAGGCCAATGACCTCTCGATGCTGGCGACGTGGGGGTGGCGGGAGGATATCCGCCGCGATGGCGAAGTGCGACGGGCGCGGGGCGGCCTGCTAGAGCGGGTGTTTGCGTCGCGGGCGCCGGTGGTCGAGGCCGAGCTACAGGCGGTGGAGCCGGTGGAGGCTGACCTGAGTCGCTTGCATGGCTGGCGATCGGCAGTTGCCGTGCCGGTAGACCTTTATGGCGAGTGCATCGGCGTCTTGTCGGTGAATAGCAGGGTTCCCGGCCACTTCGACGACGATGATGCGCGCCTGTTGGGCCTGATTGCGGCCCAGGCGGCGCTGGCCGTACGCAACGCCCGCGAGTACGAGGAGAAGGCAGAAGAGGCGTGGCATCGCAACGCGCTGCTCCAGGTGGCCGAGAACTTGCGGGACGCCGAGACCATCGAGGATATTCTGGAGCGGGTCGGGCATATCGCGCCGCTGTTCTTGGGGGCCAGTCAGTGTGCCTTCTTCCTGTGGGACTCTGACGGGGCGCGTTTCGTGCCGCGCCAGCTGATCACAGCGCTGGAGGATTCGGCCAGGCGTGAGGCGCGCTTCCGCGCCCTGACCAGCAAGGAGGCTCGCGCGTTCGAGCGGTTGCTGGCTGAGCGCAGCCCGATCCTCGTCCAGCGCGGCCAGGGCGACGACGGGGCCTTGCTCGACGTCTTCGGGGTCGAGCAGGTCCTGCTGGTCCCCCTGGTTGCCCACGGCCTGCTGGTGGGGGCGATGTTACTCGATCCCTCTCTGGAGGACGCGCGCTTCACGCCGCGCCTGCTGGAAATTGCGGCGGGTATGGCGAACCAGACGGCCATCGCCATCGAGAACGAGCGGCTGCGGCGGGCGGAGATCGAGGCGCAGCGGCTGGCGCGCGAGTTGGAGCTGGCGCGGCATATCCAGCGCAGCTTCCTGCCCGATGCTGCGCCCGGTGTCCGGGGCTGGGATGTGTGCGCCCACTGGGAGCCGGCGCGGGTGGTGACGGGCGATTTTTACGACTTCGTGCCGCTGGATGATGGACAGTTGGGAGTGGTGATCGCCGACGTGTCGGACAAGGGCGCGCCGGCTGCCATCTTCATGGCCGTCTCCCGCAGCCTGCTGCGGGCGAGCATCCTGGCTGACGCGACGCCGGCGACTGCCATCGGCCAGTCGAACCGACTCATTGCCGCGGATGCTGAGTCGAGCATGTTCGTGACCGCCTTTTACATGACCCTCGCTCCCGACGGGGCGGTGTGCTATGTCAACGCAGGCCACAACCCGCCCCTCCTGCTGCGCGCCGATGGGCGTGTGGAATGGGTAGGGCAGGAGGCGCACGGGCCGGCGTTGGGCATCGTGCCCGAGGTGGAGTGGCAGCAGGGTGTGGCGTCCCTGGCGGCAGGCGATCTGCTGCTGCTGTACACCGACGGCGTGACGGAAGCCATCGACGGCCAGGGGGACGCCTTTGGCGAGGAGCGCCTGCTCGCCGTGGTCCGCGCCGCGCGCCAGGCGCTGGCCTGCGACGTGGCAAGAACAGTGGTCGGCGCGGTCGCTGATTTCGCGGCGGGGCAACCGGCCTTTGATGATATCACTCTGGTTATTCTGAGAAAGTTGGCCGCGAGCGGCTGAGGGATGGGGGGTTGGCGAGTGGCGTCCAGTCCGTGATCGATAGTCGCCAGCCCCCCATCGCTGTGGTTCTGGGAGTCTACCATGACTGTGAACGATCGCTATGTCCTCGACGTCACCAGCCGGCCAGAAAATCTGGCGCGCATCGCTGAGTTCATCGGCAACGTGACGGCCAATTTCGGCATGACCGAGCACGAGTCCTACTACATCCAGATGGCCGTCGATGAGGCTGTGACCAATATCATCGAGCACGCTTATCAGGCGCAGGAAGGCCCTATCGAGGTTATTGCCGAACGGCGGGGTGAAGACCTCATCATCACGCTGCGCGACCAGGGCCGCCCCTTCGATCCCACCCTGGTGACAGAACCCGACATCGCTGCCCCGTTGGAGAAGCGCGAGATCGGCGGCCTGGGGCTATATTTCATGCGCAGGCTGATGGACCAGGTGGATTTTCGCTTTGACGACGAGGGCTGGAATGAGCTTATCATGGTGCGGCGGCGGCGGGCCGTGTCCAGTCACCCGTCGCGCCACGGCCACGGGATTACGGTCGTCGTCCCGCGTGGGCGGCTCGACGCCAGCGGCTCCCAATACCTGGAGGCGGAGTTACAAAACCTGGCGAACGAGAATCTTCATCGCCTGGTCGTTGACTTCCAGCACGTCACATATATCAGTTCTACCGGCCTGCGCACGCTGCTGCTGGCGGTACGACGAGCGCGACGCCAGCAGGGTGACATGAAGCTGTGCAACCTCAACCCAGCGGTACGCAAGATTTTCCGCATGGCGGGCTTTGACATGATTCTGCCCCTGTACGACACTGAAGAGCAGGCCGTCGCGGCCTTTGGCTAAGTCTGCGAAGGTGGCATGAAGCTTACTGTGGGTGCGCACATCTACCAGGCGTTGGTCGCCATCGGCGGGCTAGGCGCGCTGGTGTATCTCATCCTGCGCGACGGCGTCGCCGGGCCGCCACTGGCAGTGGTTGTCTTCATCCTCCTGTCGACGATAGTCAAGCGGGCGGGGTTTCGGATTGTCCCCGACGCAACCCACAGCCTGGTGGGAATTGTCGATATCGCAGCGCTGCTGCTGTTCGGCCCCGTCACCGGCGCGCTGGTCGCGGCGAGCAGCGAGATTATCTATCTCACTGCCCATACCTTCCGGCGTTACCCGTTCAATACCTGGACGCATCTGGCAACGCCATTGTTCGAGGCGGGTCTGAGCGTCATCATGGCCCTGGCGGCGGGCTGGGTGTATCTGGCGCTGGGGGGGCGCATCCCCCCCACCCGCATCCAGTTCAGTCAGGCGTTGCCCATGTTGGGGCTGTTCCTGACGTGGTTCACGATCAGCACGGTGGGCTGGTTCCTGCGCGCGGCGCTCATCGACGGCTGGCGGGCGGCGTGGGGCACGCTGCGGCGCATCGGGCCTACCGCTATCGCCGTGGAGCTGATTCCCCTGCCCTTCGCGCCCCTCATGGCCGCCGTGTATGCCGTGCTGGGGCCGGCTGAGTTCAGCATCCTGGCCCTGATGCTGCTGGCGGTGAGCTTGCTCATCCAGAGCCTGGGTCGCACGCGGCAGGCCCTCGGCGAGCGCGTGGCGGAACTGACGACCTTCGAGGAGTTGGGGCAGGCCATCGTTGGCGCGCAGATGGACGTCAAGCGCCTGGCGGAACTGGCCTACCAGTACACCACACGCATTGTCAGCGGCTCTGACTTCCGACTGGTGCTGCTGGATAGCGAGAAGAATACGCTCCGGCCGGCGCTGTGGGTGCAGAACAGCGAACGGCAGCCTCTGGACCAGATGCTGCTGGCTGGCGTGGCCGAGTGGCTGCGGGAGGCGTCCGAGGCGCAGGCGCTGGGGGCGGCCGCTGCCGTCGATGCGGTGCCGGGCCTGGCCCTCGCGCCTGACACGCGCTCACTGTTGGCCGTGCCCCTCCAGTCGGGGCGCGATGTCATCGGCGGTATCCTGGTGCAGAGTCCGGCGCCGGGGGCATTCAGCTACAACCAGGCGCGCATGATGGCCACCCTGGCGAGCCAGCTGGCCGTGGGTGTCGAGAATGCGCGCCTTTACGAGCGCGAGTGGAAGCGCGCCATCCAGTTGAGCGCCATTAGCGAGGTCAGCCGTCAGGTCGCGGCCATCATCAACCTGGAAGATTTGTTCGGCCGGGTGGTGCAACTGGTGCAGGCCAGCTTCGGCTATGATTTTGTGCAGATTCTGACCGTCAACGACACCGGCGAGGCCATCTTTCGCGCCAGCACGGGTTACCTGAATGAGGCGCGGCGGGCGCGGGGTTACATCGTGCCCACCGATCGGGGTATCATTGGCTGGGTTGCCAGCCACGGCGAGCCGCTGATGGCGAACGACGTGGCCGCCGAGCCGCGCTACGTGCGTGACCCGGAGGCCGTGCTGCGCGGCACCCGGTCTGAACTGGCCGTGCCCCTGAAGGTGGAGTCGCGGGTGGTGGGTGTGCTGGACGTGCAGAGTAGCCGCATCAACGCCTTCGACCGCGATGACCTGTTCGTGTTGCAGACTCTGGCCGACCAGATCGCTATCGCCATCGAGGAGGCGCGCCTCTATGAGGAGACGCTGGCGCGGCAGCGCCTTGAACAGGAACTGGCGCTGGCGGCCGAGATTCAGTCATCGTTGTTGCCGGAAAGCCCGCCCCTGATCGGGGGCTGGGAGGTGGCGGCGTTCTGGCGGCCCGCTCTGGAGATGGCCGGCGACTTCTATGACTTCCTGGCCCTGACGGAGGGGCGCTGGGGTTTCGTCATCGCTGACGTATCGGATAAGGGTATCCCGGCCGCTATTTTTATGGCTGTGGCGCGTAGTTCGATTCGCGCCTCGGTGCTGGGGCGGCGACCGCCGGCCGAGGCGCTGGCCCGCGCCAACGCGCTGCTGCTTAACGACACGCGGGCCGACATGTTTGTGACCCTGTGCTACTGCATTCTGGAGCCAACGACCGGCGCTCTCACTTACGTCAATGCGGGCCATACGCCGCCGCTGGTGTATCGCGCTGCCACCAATACCACCGAGTACCTGGAGAGCCGGGGCATTGTTTTGGGTGCGGTAGATGGTATCGAGTTGGAGGAGCGCCAGGCGATTCTCAATCTGGGCGATGTGCTGGTGCTTTATACCGATGGTGTGACCGAGGCCATTGACGCGCAGGAGGAGGACTTCGGCGAGACACGCCTCGCCGAGACGGTCCACCTGCATCACACCCAGAACGCCGCCGACATCATCGAGGCCATCATCGCTGCTGTTACGACCTTCACCGAGGATGCTCCTCAATTTGACGATTATGCGTTGGTCGTCATCAAACGCGATCTCGCTGACATCGAAGACCCTTGAGCCTTAAGGAGGCCCCATGCGCAAACCCATCATTGCCGGAAACTGGAAAGCCAATAAGACCGCAGCGGAGGCGTTGACCCTGGTCAATGAGTTGCTGGTCAGCCTGGAGGGCGTCCAGGGCGTCGACATGGTCGTCTGCCCGCCTTTCACGGCCCTCTACCCTGTCGCCGAGCGCCTGAAGGGAACGTTCCTCAAGGTCGGCGCGCAGAACATGTACTGGGAGAAGTCGGGGGCCTATACAGGCGAGGTGACGCCGGTCATGCTGCAAGGTCTGGTGGACTACGTCATCCTCGGCCACTCGGAGCGGCGCAAGA
>JAHCIE010000157.1 GCA_026129385.1 Anaerolineae bacterium | reverse complement strand
CAGGGTGAGGACGTGGTGGCGGGGGTGCGCACCCCGCGCACGCTCGACGACCTGGCCCAGGAGATGCCGGAGGCGTACGAGGAGTTTAAGTCCTACGGCGAGCGGCTGGAGAAGTACTACAAGGACGTGCAGGACCTGGAGTTCACCATCGAGCGCGGCAAGCTCTACATGCTTCAGACGCGCACGGGCAAGCGCACCGGCCCGGCGGCCGTCAAGATCGCTGTCGACCACGTTCACGAGGGTTTGATTTCCAAGCGGGACGCCGTGCTGCGCGTGGAGCCGGGCGCGCTGGATCAGCTGCTGCACCCGCGCATCGACCCCAAGGCGAAGATCCAGGTGCTGACGACCGGCTTGCCGGCCAGCCCCGGCGCGGCCAGTGGCCAGGTCGTCTTCGACCCTGACGAGGCTGTGCGGTGGACCCAGGACGGCCACAAGGTTATCCTGGTTCGCACCGAGACCGCCCCTGAGGACTTCCACGGCATGGAGGTGTCGCAGGCGTTCCTGACGGCGCGCGGTGGCATGACCAGCCACGCGGCTGTGGTGGCGCGCGGCATGGGCAAGCCGTGCGTGGCGGGCGCGGGTGATATCCGCGTGGATTATAAGAACAAGCAGTTTAACGCCAACGGGGCCGTGGTCAAGGAAGGCGATTGGGTGACTATCGACGGCTCGACGGGCCAGGTCATCCTGGGCCAGGCTCCGCTCGTCGAGGCCAGCTTGTCGGGGGACTTCGCGGAGTTCATGACGTGGGTGGATGAGTTCCGCACCATGGGCGTGCGCGCCAACGCCGACGTTCCCCGCGATGCCCGCGTGGCGCGCGAGTTCGGCGCGGAGGGCATCGGCCTGTGCCGCACGGAGCATATGTTCTTCGGTGGCGACCGCATCGACTCGGTGCGCCAGATGATCATCGCAGGCCTGGACTACAAGCGGCTGGAGCGCGAGATCAACGCGGCCACGGCGGCGAAGGATGATGCCCGTATCGCCGAGCTGGAGCAGCAGATTCAGGAGCCACGTAAACTCTATCTGGGCGCGCTGGCGCAACTGGCTGAGATGCAGAAGGCCGACTTCGTCGGTATCTATAAGGAGATGGACGGCTACCCTGTCATCGTCCGTACCATCGACCCGCCGCTCCATGAGTTCTTGCCCCACGAGGCGAAGGAGCAGCACGAGCTGGCTGAGAAGATGGGCATGTCCTTCGAGAAGCTGCACGGCACGATCGAGGCGTTGGCCGAGTTCAACCCGATGTTGGGCTTCCGGGGCTGCCGCCTGGGTATCATCTACCCGGAGATCACCGAGATGCAGGCGACGGCCATCTTCGGCGCTGCCGCTGAGGTGCAGAAGCAGGGCGTCAAGGTCATCCCCGAAGTCATGATCCCCCTGGTAGGTGACCTGAACGAGTTGCAGGACCAGGCGTCGAAGGTGCGCGCCATCGCCGAGAAGATCCAGGTGGACAGTGGCGAGCAGTTGCACTACATGGTGGGCACCATGATCGAGCTGCCGCGCGCCGCGCTGCTGGCTGACGAGATCGCCAGGGAGGCCGAGTTCTTCAGCTACGGTACGAACGACCTGACCCAGACGACCTTCGGCCTCAGCCGCGACGACGCGGGCCGCTTCCTGCCGCTGTACGTCGAGCGCAAGATGCTGAAGGACGACCCCTTCCAGGTGCTGGATCAGAAGGGCGTCGGTAAGCTGGTTGAGATGGGCGTGAGGCTGGGCCGCGAGACTCGCCCCGACCTGGAGGTCGGCATCTGCGGTGAGCATGGTGGTGAGCCGGAGTCGGTGAAGTTCTGCTACAAGACCGGCCTCAACTACGTGTCGTGCTCGCCCTATCGTGTGCCGATCGCCCGCCTGGCTGCCGCGCAGGCCGCCCTGGGTGATAAGACCCGCGACAAGTAGGGTCTGACCGCACCTGCCGCGCTCACCCCGGCGCGACTCAATCGTCACGCGGCCTACAGGGGCGAGGGTGACCTCGCCCCTGTAGGCTTGTCAGGAGAAGGAGACCGACCTTGATAGCCCCCGCGCGCCTGATGGCGCTGACTCTCGCCATTGTGTCGCTGATGGTTGTGGCCGCGTGCGGTGGCGGCGCAGGCTCAACCGCGCAGCCGACGGCGGCTGCGCCCAAGGCCGCGGCCGCCACGCCATTCCCCACTGCCGTCGCCAAAGTTGTGGCCACATCGCCGGTTCATAAGCAGTATAGCGCGCCGCCCCCCATGACCATCGACACGTCGAAGGTTTATGTGGCCACCATCGATACCGACAAGGGTAAGATCGTGGCCGAGTTGTACCCCAAGGAAGCCCCGCAGCACGTCAACAACTTCGTGTTCCTGGCCAAGGATGGGTTCTTCGATAATCTGACCTTCCACCGCGTCGAGCCGGGCTTCGTTATCCAGGGTGGCGATCCGGTTGGCAACGGCACGGGCGGCCCCGGTTACACTATCCCGGCCGAGATCAGCCGCAAGCACACTGAGGGCGCGCTGGCGGCCGCCCGCCTGGGCGACCCGCAGAACCCCAAGCGCGAGTCCAGCGGCAGCCAGTTCTACATCACCCTGGGGCCACAGTCGCAGCTCGATGGATTGTACTCGGTCTTCGGACAGGTCACCCAGGGCCTGGATGTCGCCAAGCAGATTCAGAAGGGTGACCACATCAAGTCGGTCACCATCACCACCAAGTAGGAGAGGATGCCTGATGCCCGCGAAGCAATATAGCCAGCCCGAGGATATGCATATCGACCCCAGTCAGACGTACGATGTGACGATGGTTACGAGTAAGGGGACCATCAAGCTGCGGCTGTTCCCGGATGTCGCCCCGCAGCACGTCAACTCCTTCGTCTTCCTCAGCCGCGAGGGTTTCTACGACGGGCTGACTTTCCACCGCTACGAGCCGGGCTTCGTCATTCAGGGCGGCGACCCGGTCGGCAATGGCACGGGCGGCCCCGGCTACAACCCGTTTGGCCGAGTTCAGCGAGCGGCCGCACAACCCCGCATGCTGGCGATGGCGCGCTCGTCGAACCCCAACAGCGGCGGCAGCCAGTTCTATATCACCCTCGCCAATGCCAACTTCCTCGACCGCCAGTACACTGTCTTCGGCGAAGTCACCGACGGCATGGACGTGGTGCAGAAGATTCGCAAGGGCGACACGATTCAGTCGGTGACGGTGGAGGTGAGTTGACGGGTGCGGGTTGAAGGTTGAAGGTAAAGAGAGATAGCGGGGCATCGGGTGGGCGCGGGAGCGCGGCTCGATGCCCCGTTTGGCTGTCTATACTGTGTTCAGTATGAGAATGCCCGCCAAAAAGGCCGCCTGCCGACGCTGCTGCGCGAGGCGGGGTTCGCGGCCGTCGAGGAGCGGGCGCGCTACGTGAGGGGCGCGCTGAGTCACGCCGGTCGCTGGCGCGGCCAGCCGAGGAGGTAGGTGAGGGGGATGGGGGTGCGCGGGAGGCGCGCTTCGCCGATGGCCCAGGCGTACTCGTCCAGGCCGCGCGTCAACTCCGCCAGTTCGTCGGTGCTGTAGACGCGGTAGCTGGAGACGAGGCCGTCCCACAGGACGACGGCGGGCACGGCGGGCAGCAGGTATGTCAGCGCCAGGTGCGACCAGCGGCGCGGGCGGATGAAGGGCGTGGCGGCCAGGACGGCCAGGGGCGTGAGGGTCGCGCCGACGAGGGACACGGGGCTGCGCTGCATGAACTCGAAGACGCCGATGCCCTGGCGCTGCTGCACGGCAGCTTCGAGGATCGACCGGGCGACGGGCGGCTCGAAGTGGTGCAGGGCGTTGAAGAGGGTGCGCACGCCGGGCAGCGAGGGCGGGACGGCGGTGGCTGGAATGGGCCGCGTCTCGTAGCTGACGTGGCCGGGGAACTCGGCGACCAGCTCGCCCCAGGCGAGGAGGTTGGGGTAGCGGTCGGTCAGGCGCAGGGTGACGTCGGGATGGTCGGCCAGCAGCGCGGGCAGCAGGCCGCGCCAGGGTCCGCCCGCCCCCGCTCCCAGGTCGACGATCCGCGATGTGCCTGCGCCGCGCAGCAGCTTGCCCAGCAGGGCGGCGAGGGTGGGATAGGGGTTGAGTTGGGTTACGGCGAACTCGAGGTAGTCGGTGGCGGCGTCACGGATGGTCGCCGGGCACCAGGACTGATCTTCAATCTCGGTCAGGTGGAAGCGGCGCACGGCGATCTCCTGGAGAATTGGATGCGGACAAACGCGGACGGGCACTGACAGGAGAAGATAGAACCCAACCGACAGTCAGCGACGGGCACAGCACGGCCACAGGAACCAGGGCGGCCACGGGGGGCCGCCTCTACCGGTGCGGGGTGGTGGGCGTGTCGACGCGGTGGATGCGGCGGCGGAACTCCAGGTAGGATGGCATGATGCGGTGATAGACCTGGTACAGGCGGCGGTTGACGGGGAAGTCCCACGCGCCCGTGGATGGGGCGAACTGTGCGCCGAAACCGTCCTTGAAGCGATACACGCCGTACATAGGGTCGCTCTCGTCGACGACGTCGGGCGCGCCCCACCAGTCGTAGAGGGTTACGCCCTGCTGCTTCGCCCAGCGGATGGCCTCCCATTGTAGGAGGTAGTTGGGCATCAGGTTGCGGTGGGCGTCGCGTGACGCGCCGTACATGTACCACGCGGTGGGGCCGTAGCGGAAGAGGAGGATGCCGCCGAGGGGCTGATCCTCGAACTCGGCCAGGAATAGTTGCGCCAGGCCGTCGCCGATGAACGTGCCCCAGGCATCATGGTAGTAGTCGTAGGGGCGGACGATGAAGCCGTCGCGCTCGCCCGTCTCGACGTACATGGTGTAGAAGGTGGGCAGGTCGGCCAGTGTCCCCAGGCGGACGGCGACGCCCTTCTTGGCGGCCAGGCGGATGTTGTAGCGCCACTTTTGCTTCATGGCTGCCAGCAGGTCGTCCTCGCTCTGGGTCAGGTCCAGGGTCAGGGTATTGCGGAACTGCACCTGCTCCGTCGAGGGTAGCCAGCCGCGCGTGCGGAGCGTCGCCTGGGCTGCCGTGTCGTCGGGGTGGATCAGCGGGTCGATCTTGGCGAAGATGGCTCCCTGGCGGCGTGCGGCGTCCTCCACCAGGGCTAGCGCCGTGGGCAGGTCGGCGGGCGTCTGCCACAGGGGACCGCGCGGCACGTACACCAGGCTGACGGGCAGGGGCGCGGCGCGGCGGCTGAGGATCGACGCGGCCGCCCGCCAGCCGTCGGCTGCGTCGGGCGCGGCGCGGCGGGTCATGGACCAGCCGGTGCGGCTCTTGAAGTGGCCCCACGCGGAGGATTGGAGGATGGGCGGGTGAGCAAAGTTCGCGAGCAGGGCAGCGTCCCAGGCGGCATCGTCGCTCACAAGGGTAGAGGGTGGCATGGCGGCGGGGGAATTCGCAACGGCAGTCATCAGCCGCGACGGACCAGGGTCCGCAGGCGGGGCAGGAGGGACGTGCCCGCCCAGTACAGGGTCGGGTTATATACATAGTCGAAGGCGCCGGCGTAGCGCACCACGCGGCCGCCGAAGCCCTGCTTGAAGCGATACACGCCCCACAGGCCGCCCCTGGGGGTCGCGTCATCTGAGGCGTCGGGGTCGGCGTCGGTGGGGGTCTCGGGGCCAACCTCGGCTGGGATGCCCCAGAAGTCGTAACGCTGGCAGCCGCGCTCCCTGGCCCAGCGGATGGCTTGCCATTGCAGGGCATGGTTGGGCATCAGATTGCGGTGGCTGTTGCCCGACGCGCCGTACATGTAGACGGCCTCGGGGCCGAAGGCGAAAACCATCACGCCGCCGAGCATCGCGCCGCTAACCTCGGCCAGCAGCAGCACGCCTTGGTTGCCGTCGCAGAACAGGTCGTAGGCGTCGGCGTAGTAGTCGAAGCTGTGGACGCCGAAGCCGTCGCGGCCGCCGGTCACCTGCATGAGGGCGTACCAGGCGGGCAGGTCGGCGCGGGTCGCTGGGCGCACGGTGACGCCTTTTTTCGCAGCCAGGCGGATGTTGTAGCGCCACTTCTGTTTCATGGCCGCCAGCAGGTCGTCCTCGCTCTGGGTCAGGTCCAGCAGAATGGTGCTGGGAGGCTGGACGGTGGCGGCCGGGCTGAAGCCCTGGGCTTGCCAGATGGCTGCGCCATCGCCCTCCCACTGAGGTTCGACCTTGAGGAAGACGGCCCCGGCGCGGCGGGCGGCGGCGTGGACGTGGGGCAGCAGGGCGGGCAGGTCGGCGGGTAGGGCTACCGGGCCGCGCGGTATGTAGGCGACCGTTGCCAGGCGCATCTGGCGCAGCAGCAGCTGGGCGCCGGCGATCGGCTGACCGGCCGCATCGGTGAGGGCGACGCGCAGCGGACGCCAGCCGTGGCGGGCCTTCATCGCGCCCCAGGTGGAGGATTGCAGGACGTGGCCGGCCGGATGGGCGGCGGCGAACTGGTCCCACTGGGCATCAGATAAGTTTGACACGCTTACGGCCATACGATACAATACCCCCGCTGGTCTGCGCCGCTGCGCCAACATTATACCTGTGGTGAGGTAGCGCACCAAAAACGGCCGAAAGGATTACGCCAATGCTGGCTGACTGGTCGTTCGTCGGAGTGTTCCTCGTCGTCGCGCTGATCTTCCCCGTGCTGGGTCTCCTCACTGCCTGGCTCCTGCGCCCGAAGCGCCCCGGTCCCATCAAGAAGTCCACCTACGAGTGCGGACTGGAGACGGTGGGCGAAACCTGGATTCAGTTCAAAGTACAGTATTATATCTACGCCCTGATATTCGTTATCTTCGACATCGAGATCGCTTTCTTGCTACCGTGGGCGGTGGCCCACACCGGGCTGGCGACGGCGGGCGGCGCGCTCAACTGGCTGCCGCTGGTCGAGGTCACGGTTTTCGTTGCCATTCTGCTGTGCGGTCTGTTCTACGCCTGGCGGAAGGGCGCGCTCGAATGGATTTAGCCGGATGCACTCCTCACCACCGTTGTGGCTAATCTGCCGAGGCTAATGTCCATGGCTGACTTCCTCTCTCAGTTCATGCCCCTGTGGGCGGCGCACCTGACTCAGTACATTGTGGTCGCCGTCGTGCTGCTGTTGTTCGCGCTGCTCAACATGCTGTTCATCACCTGGGTCGAGCGCAAGGTCATCGGTCGGCTGCAAGACCGCATCGGCGCCAATCGCGCGGGGCCGAAGGGCCTCTTGCAGCCCATCGCCGATATGATCAAGATTCTCACTAAAGAAGACATTACGCCCACGGCGGCCAGCCGCGCCATCTACAACCTCGGTCCGGCGCTGGTCGTGCCGCCGGCGCTGCTGGTATTTGCGGTGCTGCCGTTCGGCTATGGGTTGACGGCGGCCGATCTGAACATTGGGCTGCTGTTCATCTTCGCCATCGCTTCATTGACAACGGTGGGCATCCTTATGGCGGGCTGGGGGTCGAACAATAAGTACTCCCTCATCGGCGCGATGCGCGCGGTGGCCCAAATGGTCAGCTATGAGATTCCCCAGGCGCTTAGTGTCGTGGGGGTCGTGCTCATTGCTGGAACGCTTGCCACCGGCGGCATCGTCGCCCGCCAGGCGCAACTGGGCTGGTTCATCCTGCTGCAG
>JAHCIE010000156.1 GCA_026129385.1 Anaerolineae bacterium | reverse complement strand
ACCAAGCGCGCTGTGGCCTACGAAGAGGGTACCATGGAGTGGATCGACGGCAACCTGGGCAGTCGGCTGACCATGAAGTACCCGGCGGTGTATCTGATGGGTCGCAAGGCCAAGGGCGAGACGCTCTCGGTGGCCTACGCCGGTCCCGGCCAGCATCAGGACGCGGGCGCGAAGATGGTGCACGTCGCGCCTGAGACGACCTCGACCATCCTGAGCAAGTCCATCAGCAAGGGCGGCGGGCGTACCACGTACCGAGGGCTGGCGAAGGTCCAGAAGGGGGCGACGCACAGCAAGCTCAACGTGCGTTGCGACGCCCTGCTCCTCGACCCGCAGAGCCGCTCCGACACGATCCCCTACATCGAGGTGGAGGAGGAGCGCACGCTGATGTCCCACGAGGCGACGGTGGGCAAGATCGGCGAGGACCAGCTGTTCTATCTTCAGAGCCGCGGCCTGAGCGAGAACGAGGCCATGTCGACCATCGTGCTGGGCTTCATGGAGCCGTTCACTAAGGAACTCCCCATGGAGTACGCGGTGGAGCTAAACCGCCTCATTCAGTTGGAGATGGAAGGCTCGGTCGGCTAACGCCGAGCAGCGACGCCCACGCGCGGGACACCTGTCCCATCTGCCCACGGGAGGGCCAGAGGCAGCGCCTCAGCCCTCCCGTCACCTGTCACCCGCCCGTTCCGCTACCGATACCCCGCACGGAGTTTGTATGACTGACTACATTGCTATTGCGAAGACATCCGATATCCCAGCCGGACAGGTTCGCTATTTCGATTTGCTAGGCTTCCCGGTTGCCGTGTGCCACGTCGAAGGCGAGGGCTTCTACGCCATCGACGACGTGTGTACCCACGATGGCGGGGCGCTGGACCAGGGCGAGCTGGATGGCGAGGAGATCGAATGCCCCCGCCACGGCGCACGCTTCAGTGTTATCACGGGAGCTGTCCTCGCCCTCCCTGCCACGCAGCCCATCCAAACGTATCCATTGCGCGTCGAGAACGATACAATTTACGTCAACCCGGTGGCGAACCCCACCGTCTAGAACCATCCCGGCCCAGAGGCAAACGTATGTCTGAGACAACCCAGCCGGCTCGCGTCCTGGTCATCATGGCCCATCCCGACGACCCTGAATTCTCCGCCGGCGGTTCCATCGCGCGCTGGACGAGCGAAGGCCACGAGGTCGTCTACGCCCTGGTGACCGACGGCTCCAAGGGCACGGATGACCGCGCGATGACGCCCCCCGATCTGGTAGCGCTGCGCAAGGATGAGCAGCGCGCCGCCGCCGCCGCCCTCGGCGTGCATGAGATCATCTTCATGGGCTACCCTGACGGCGAAGTCGTCCCCGACCTGGCGCTGCGGCGCGATCTGGTGCGGGTGATTCGTCAGGTGCGACCTGAAATCATCCTCGCGCCCGACCCGCAGACGCTGTTCACGGTATTTGGGACCATCAACCACCCCGACCATCGCGCCGTAGGTCTGGCTGCCATGGATGCCATCTTCCCGGCTGCCCGCAACCACAACTATTTCCCCGAGTTACTGGCCGAGGGCCTGGAGCCGGTGTACGTCAAGGAAGTCTACCTGAGCGGGACACTACACCCCGACACGTGGATCGATGTGACGGCCACCTTCGAGCGCAAGATCGAGGCGCTGCGCGCACACAAGTCGCAAATCGCCGACATGGACGGCCTCGCCGGCCGCATGCGCGAGAGAATGCGCCAGACCGACAGCGACCCCGATCATCCGGTGTATGCGGAGGCCTTCCGCCATCTGAAGCTGTAGCGCGGCGGCTGAGGCGCGGCTACGGCTAGCCGCGCCTCGCACCGTCCACGCTATGCGTACGGCAGCGGTGGGCATCCCTCGTGAGCGCACCACTTATGTCCATCCAACGCGCGCCCTGGATTGCCTATCGCTTCATCTTCGTGTGGGTCGTCGACGCCCTGTCGATTCTCATCACCACTGCCCTGCCCGTTGGCATTCACATTACGGCCGATAATGCCCTCCAATCCCTCAGCGTCGCCCTTTCGGTCGCCCTGGTCACGGGACTGCTGAATCTCGTCGTTCGGCCCGTGCTGCTCGTCCTGACGCTGCCCCTCAATGTCCTGACCATCGGTCTGCTCAACATCCCCATCAACGCCCTCATTCTCGGCCTGGCCGCCTGGCTCATCCCGAGCTTCGCGGTGAGCGGCGCCGGGGCGGCCCTGATGGGCAGCCTCATCATCTCCGCCGTCAACACCTTCCTAACCAGCCTCACCACGGTCGACGACAACCATGAGTTCTACCAGGGGGTGGTCGAATGGCTCAGCCAGCGGCAGCGAGTATCGCCCGACGGGGTGACCGAACGGGGCATCCTCATGGTCGAGATCGATGGCCTGAGCCACGACCGCCTCCTGTATGCAGTCCGGCGCGGCTACATGCCCACGCTCCGCGCCATGCTGGAAGGGGGGCAGCATCACGTCAGCGTCGTGGAGTGTGGCCTGCCGTCCCAGACATCTGCGTGTCAGGCGGGAATCCTGTTTGGCGACAACTACGACATTCCGGCCTTCCGCTGGTGGGACAAGGCCGAGCAGCGGCTCATCGTATCCAACAAGATGGCCGACGCGCGGCTACTCGATGAGCGACTCTCGCACGGCCGCGGGCTGTTGCGCGGTGGGTCGAGCGTCGGAAACATGCTGGCAGGCGATGCGATGAAGAGCGTCCTGACCATGAGCACAATGGACCCGCGCACGCCTGACGAGGATCGCTGGCGGCAGGAGGACCTGTACCTGTTCTTCCTCAACCCGTATATCTTCACCCGCAGCCTCATTCTGACCATCGTGGACCTGTTCCGCGAGCTAGCGCAGGCGTTGCGCGACCAGGTGACCAACCGCCAGCCCCGCATCAATCGACTGGACAAGGGCTACCCCGCTATCCGGGCGGCGACCAACGTCTTCCTGCGCGACCTGGAAACCTTCCTCGTAGCGCTGGACATTATTCGCGGCATGCCGGCCATCTATACCAGTCTCATCGGCTACGATGAGGTCGCCCACCATGCGGGGCCTGACAGCCCGGACGCCTACCAGACGCTGCACGGCATCGACGCCGCCGTGCGCCATCTTCCGGGACATCATCGCCCGCAAGCGGGAGGCGGCCCTACGATCTCTGTTTGTCCTGTCCGACCACGGCCAATCCTTCGGCGCTACCTTCGCGCAGCGCTACGGCCTCACCCTCGCAGAGCTAGTTCAGCAGGCGGCGGAGGGCCGCGCGACGGTTCACACCTCGACCACGGCCCAACCCGACGAAGGTTCGACCAGGGTTCTCGTGACCCAACTGCGACATCTTGACCCACTACGGCGAGGCCGCGGGGTACGTCAGCGCACGGTCAACCGCTCGCTAACGGCGCTGGAACAACGACTACCCCCGGCTGAAACGATGCGGCCCGTCGAGCCACCGATGGACATGGACGCTGGAAACGAAGGTATCCACGTCACCGTCAGCGGCAATCTGGCTCATATCTACGTGCCGCTGCACCACGGCAAGGTGGATCTGGATGCCATCAATGCCGCCTATCCAGGCATGGTGGATCTGCTGGTGAATCACGAAGGCATCGGCTTCGTGGTGGCCTACGATGATGGGGGGCCGATCGTGCTGGGGAAAGGCGGCGCGCGCGACCTGGAAACCGGCCTGGTAACCGGCCTCGACCCGCTGGCGACCTTCGGGCCGCCGGAACTCCGTGCCGCGCAGGTGCAGCGGCTGGCGAGCTTTCCCAGCGCGGGCGACCTCATCGTCAATAGCGCGCTGTACCCAGATGGGACCGTGGCCGCCTTTGAGGAGTTGATCGGCAACCACGGTGGCCTGGGCGGGCAGCAAACCGAGGCCTTCCTGCTTCATCCAGAAGACCTGCACGTGCCGCCGACCAGCAACGCCACCGAGGTCTTTGCCCTCCTCAACGGGCGCCGAGGCCTGGTCAAGTCGGCCGAGAGCGTCCCCCCTGTCGTCACGGATGCCTGGAGTAGATCCGCCCTGGCGCGTGGCCTGAGCCGGTGGCGCACCTGGCTACCGTTAGCGGGCGGTGCGGCCATTCTCAACCCCGACGCTTACGCCCGTGTTGCCCGCACCCCCTCCATGACCGGCCCAGCCATCCTGATCGCCGCCCTCAGCGTCTGCGTCTGGGCCATGCTGGCCGCCCTCCGTGCCCCCTTGCTGGCTGCCGCTGGCCTGGTCTGGTTCGTCGTGCCCGCCATTCTCGTGGTAGACTTGTTTGTCGCCTTCCTGACCGGGCGGCTACTCGGCGGGCACAGCCGTAACGGCAGCGCGGTGCGCGGTATCGGCTTCGCCCAGATTACCTCGCTGTATGCCCTGGCCGCCCTGGCGCCGGGCCTCGGCGAGTTAGCACTCATCGTCGTCCTGATAATAGGCTTCATCGCCACATGGATCGGGGTTGTCGAGGGTATGGGCCTGCGCCGCTGGCGCGTCGCCGTGTATCCGGTTGTAGGCGCAATCTTGCTAGCCGCCGTATTCATCGTCTCCATCGCCATCCGGGATAGTGTAGGCATCACGGCTCAGGCGCTGCAACGGTTCCTACCGGGGCACTGAGGCGCAACAGCAGGAGGCTAGGCATCAGATGCAGACGGTCGTCACCTCGCAACCACAGCCGGACAGTATCCTACTGGCCGGCCTCTCGACGGAGGCCGCCAAGGCCCGGCAGGCGCAGGGCATGGGCAACACGACACCGCCGCCGACCGGCCGCACCTATGGCGAGATCTTTCGCGAGAACATCTTCACCTTCATCAACGGCGCGATCTTCTCGCTAGGTCTGGCGTTGGCCCTACTCGGTCGCCCCGGCGACGCGGTCATCTCCGTCAGCATCATCGCCATGAACATCCTGGTCAGCGTGATCCAGGAGATTCGCGCCAAGCGCACCCTCGATCACATCGCCCTGCTCACGCGCCCCACAGCGACGATCCTTCGCGATGGTCAGCCGGTAGCGCTGCCGCCGGATGAACTGGTCATAGGCGATCTGGCGCTGGCCGACGCGGGTGACCAGATCATCCTCGATGGCCACATCGTCAGCGGGCGAATGCTGGTCGATGAGTCGCTGCTGACGGGCGAGGCCGATCCGGTGGCGAAGCGCGAGGGCGACCCTGTCTATTCCGGTAGCTTCTGCGCCAGTGGCCGCGCCTATTACGTCGTTGACAAAGTCGGCGCGGATAGTCTCGCCAACCAGATTACGGCCGGCGCGCGGGCCTTCCGCCGCGTGCTGACCCCTCTCCAGCGCGAGGTCTATCTGGTCATCCGCATCATGCTGCTGGTGGTCATCTATCTATCGTCGCTGCTTATCTTCAACGGCCTCATCAAGCGGCTGGTCCTCGTGGATAGCGTTCAGAATGTCACGATTCTAGCCGGACTGGTTCCCAACGGCCTGTTCCTGTCCATCTCGATTGCTTATGCCCTGGGGGCAGTGCGCATTGCCCGCTCTGGCGCGCTGGTTCAGCAGTCCAACGCCATCGAATCCCTCAGCAACGTGGATACGTTGTGCCTGGACAAGACCGGTACCTTGACCACCGGCCAGGTTCAGTTCCAGGGCCTGTACCCCCTCGCCGCAACGGACGAGGCCGTCGCCAACATGCTGGGCACGGCCATGGCCAGCGCAGGGTCGGGCAACAAGACTAGCCAGGCTATCGCCGAAGCGCTACCCCGGTCGGGGGCCAGGGTCGTAGCCGAGGTTCCCTTCTCCTCGGCGCGCAAGTGGAGCGCCGTGGCGCTATCCGACGGCGATTGGCACGGCGTCTATGCCCTGGGAGCGCCGGAGGTCATGCGCCCCTACCTGGACCTCGACACGGCGCGTGGCGTGGCGTGGGCCGATATCGCCGCGCACAATCGCCGCCTGGCCGACGACGGGTTGCGGGTGCTGCTCTTCGCCCACTCGCCCGACCCCGCCGTCCTCCACGACGATGGTGATGCGTCGCGCCTGCCAGACGGGATGACACCGCTGGCCCTAGTCGCTCTCAGCGACGAACTGCGCCCCGACGCCCGTGGAACCCTGGCCGGCTTCCAGAGCGCGGGGGTGGAGTTGAAAATCATTTCCGGCGACAACCCTGATACGGTCGCCGCGCTGGCTCGACGCGCCGGCTTCAGCCCGGATGCCCACACCGTGTCGGGACTCGAGCTGGCCCAGATGTCGGGGCCGCGCTTCGTCGAAGCCGTCCTCGAAGGCCAGGTGTTTGGACGCATCACGCCCCAACAGAAAGAGAGCATCGTCCAGGTTCTCAAAGACCGCGGCCGCTACGTTGCCATGATCGGCGACGGCGTGAACGACGTGCTATCCCTCAAACGTTCACATCTCGCCATCGCCATGCAAAGTGGCAGCCAGGCTACGCGAGCCGTCGCCGACATTGTCCTGCTCAACGACAACTTCAGCGTCCTGCCCCACGCTGTCGAGGAAGGGCAGCGCATCCTCAACGGTATGCAAGACATCCTCAAGCTCTACCTCAACCGCATCCTGACCGTCGGCCTGGTCATCGTCTCGGCCCTGGTTATCGGCGAGTTTCCTATCCTGCTACGCCAGGGCAGCCTGGTGACGATGTTGTCCGTGGGCATCCCCACCATCCTTCTGGCCTACTGGGCGCGGCCCGGCGTGACGGCCAAGGGCAGCCTGCTCAGCCGACTATTCGGCTTTGTGCTGCCCTCGGTGCTGACATCGGCTGTCATCGCCCTGCTCCTCTTTTATGGTACGTTCCTCCTGTT
Source organism: Anaerolineae bacterium (assembly GCA_026129385.1). GTDB lineage: Bacteria > Chloroflexota > Anaerolineae > Epilineales > JAHCIE01 > JAHCIE01. Next base: position 826 of record JAHCIE010000156.1, on the reverse strand, counting down.
GGTCGTCGTGCCCGGCCTGGGCGGCCAACCCCCCGACGTCGGCGACACTGAGATGGTTATCCGCGTGGCGCGGGCGGGGGCGCAGACGGTCCTCGTCTCCTTCCTGGTCGTCGTCGGCCTGCTGGCGGTGGTCTTCGTCCAGCCACCCTCGAAGTGGTGGGCTGTCACCTCGCCCCTCAGCCCCGACAGGCGACCGGCCCTGCTGGCCCTGGCACTGTTCGTCGGCTTTATCGCCGTCAGCGGTAGCCTCATCCCACGCCGCTTCTTCACTCTAGCGCGCCTGGCTCCCCTGGAAATCGCCCTGGTCGCTCTCGGTGCGCTGATCTGGCTGATTGTGGTTCGCGTTGTCTGGCGCTATCGGTTGCTCGAACGCTTCCTTGGCCTGCCCATCGTTGCACCGGGCGAGAGCGCCTGAGAACCGAAGTCCCCAAAAAGCCAGGCGGACCTTGAGGGTCTCGTTCACCGTGAGCCTGACTGTATTCGCGGAACCTGACTGCGCCAGACGTCCCTACCCACGCCACGCGCGCGTCGCCTGGTCGAGCGCGTCTACCTCAGCGGCGGTCAGCCGGAAGGTCAGCGCGCCAGCATTAGCGGCAGCCTGCTTGCCGTTCTTCGCGCCGGGGATGGGCAGCACCCCCTCGTGTTCGATGAGCCAGCGCAGTGCTACCTGAGCCGGGCTCTTGTCGTAGCTGGCGCCGATTTGCCGCAGCAGGGACACGACCGGCTCTGCCGCTGTCAGTCCCTTGCCCCGGAAGTACGGCATGAACCGCCGGAAGCCGGTTGGCCGATCGCCGGGCCTGTACTTGCCGGTCAACGCTCCGCTGGC
>JAHCIE010000155.1 GCA_026129385.1 Anaerolineae bacterium | reverse complement strand
CGTCCCTGACAGCGCGCTGGTCCTCGATACCGGAGCGACATCGACCCAGGAGAGCATGCTCACTGCCGCGCGTGAGGCGCAGGCGCGCGGCTGGCGCACCGCGCTGGTGGTCAGCGACCCTTTCCATATGCTGCGGGCGCGGCAGATGGCGCGCGACGTGGGCTTCGCGGCCTACGGTGCGCCTGCCTACGACAGCCACCTCTACACGATCGACCGCTTGCGGCGATTCTACACGCTGCGCGAGACGCTGGCCCTGGTGTGGTACTACACGGTGGGGCGGCTAGGCATGACCGAGGGCATCGAGCAGACGGTGCGCGGGCTGGACCCTGTATCGTTTCTTCCCCCGCCGAGGGAGGGATGAACAGCACGGGAGCCGCCTATGCTGGAATGGCGAGTCGGCGAGACGTGGGGTGACGATGCGCCGGGGCCAGTGGGACCACGCCGCTGGCGGCCAGGCCGTCGCTGGTGGCTGCTGCCCCTGGCCGCCCTCGCGGTGGGCCTGGCGATCGCGGGCTGGCTCGCCTGGGAGACGCCGCGTCGCGAGGAGCGGCTGCGCGCCGACGTCCAGACGACGGCCGACCTGGAGTTGTGGGCGTGGCAGAGCCGCGACGTCGCCTTGTTTGAGACCCTCATCGACCCCGACATCCCCGCTGGCTGGCGTGACGAGCACGTTCAGGAGTTTCGCATGTTCCCGCAGTACGCGCGGTTGGCGCGGCGCGGGACGCCCCAGGTTCAGGTGGAGAGCGTCGAGGCACACGGGGATGCCGCGCTGGTCGTGCTGCGCGTCCGCGTGCCCGACTTCCCCGGCCAGCCCCTGGACTATCGCCAGGCATTACCCTACCGGAACATTGACGGGCGCTGGGCGCGGAGCGCGCCGACCGAGACACTATGGGGGCCGACGCGCCGCCTGCTAACGCGCCACTTTACCTTTGAGTACCCCGAGCGGGATACGGCCACGGTACAGGTCGTCGCCGCCGAGATTGAGGCTTTCTACGAGCGGCTGCGCGCCGACCTGGACCTACCCGCCTCCGACGGCGAGGTGTGGGCCGTGCGGCTGACTCTCGATCCACCCCTTGCCCCCCCACGTAACCCGACGGGCGGCGTTGCGCGGTTGCCCTCGCCTTCCCTGGCCCTCCTGCCCCAGGGCATGACCCCGGCCCGCCAGCTCAAGCTCGACCTGGGCCGCTGGCTCGGCGAGGCCCTCACCCGCCGCGATGATTGGACGCGCCCGCTGAGCGGGGCGGCGGTCTGGAATCTGCCGCTGGCGGTGGCGGAGTGGAATACCCTGGCCTGGGTCGATGACGGCGCGCCGCCCGGCGCGGGCCTGCGCCGCGTGCAGCGCTACCAGACATTGCGCCAGACCTTCGACTCTATGCTGCCCACGGTCACCATCGTCGACTACGTGGCGGCGGTCTATGGTCGTTCGTCGGTGGCGGCGATGACGCGGTCGGCGCGGGGTGGGGCGCGCACCTGGGAGGCGCTGCTCCCCGCCAGCCTGGGCGTGGGGGCGGAGGCGTTTGAGGCGGCCTGGCTCGGCTACGTAGAGACGCAGGCCGCTGCCCAACCGGGATCGTAGCGTGTTCCTACTCCCAACTGATGATCCATACGCATGCGCCGGCCAGCAGGATGGTGGTGACGACCAGGGCGGCCATCTGGCCGGGCAGCAGGCCCGCGTCTTTGGCGGCCCACAGCAGGACGACGACCATCGCTATGGCGAGGGCGAGCCAGGCGGTCAGGTAGGGGTGGCGGGCGGTCGTGGCGCGAAGACGGTCCATAAGCGGCTTACTCCAGGAAAGCGACAATATCGGTCAGGCGCGTGATGCGACGTAGGGCTGTGCCCAGGTGACTGGCGTCGCGATCGATGAGGACGCCGGTCATGCCCAGGGCGTCGGCGGCTGCGACGTTCTCCGCTAGATCATCGACGAAGACGGCCTCCTCCGGTGCGACAGCCGCCGCCCGGAGTGCGGCGTGATAGATGGCGGGGTCGGGCTTCTCGACGCCCTCGAAGGCGCTGATGACCAGCGGGTCGAAGCGGCCGACGATGCCCAGGTGGGCCAGCGCGTCCAGCAGCGACGGGAAGGCGTTGGACAGCAGGGCAACCGAGCCAGCGCGGGCGGCGACAGCGTCCAGGGCAGCCAGGGAATCGTCGTACAGGATGCAGTAGGGCACGTACCACGAGTGGGCCGTGAGGGCCTCGGCCAGGGCCGGGTCGTGGCCCAACGCCTCCAGCATGAGGCGGCTCTGGGTGGTCATCCAATCGCGCTCATGCTCCGGCGTGGCGACGAAGGGCAGGTTCAGCGCCTTGAGCCGCAGCCGCGTCTCGTCGATGGCGGTGCGGATGTCGTCCTCGGAGGCCGTCAGGTCCAGGGCGCGCAGGGCCGTCGCCAGCCGCTCCGGACCGTGGGCGCGGACGGTGAACAGGGTGTGCCAGGCGTCGAAGAAGACGGTGCGGGTTTTGGGCATAGCGAAGCTAACTCGGCCCCCCACAATCGGGGAGCGTAGCAATAGGTGCGGGACCAATGGCGGTCGCCCAGGCTGTGCGTACCTGTCGCCAGGTGTCATCGAGGCGGCCGCTGTTGTCGATGACCACGTCGGCCAGGGGTAGCTTGGTGTCGATGGCGGCCTGGGCGTCGATGCGCTGTATTGCCACATCGAGGGGCAGCCCGCGCCGCTGCACCAGCCGCTCCACCTGCTGCTCACGGGTGCAGGTGACGATCCACACCGCATCGAGTTCCTGCGCCAGGCCCGACTCGATGAGCTTGATGGCCTCCACGACCACCACCGGCTCGCTGGCCGAGGCGATGCGGCGGCGAATCTCAACCCGCACCGCCGGGTGGCTGATGGCTTCCAGACGGCGCAGCGCGGTCGGGTCGCTGAACACGATGCGGCCGAGGGCCGGGCGGTCGATGCTACCGTCGGCGGCGACGACCTGGGGGCCGAAGGCCGCAACGACGGCGGCGTAGGCGGGCGCGCCGGGGGCCATGACCTGGTGGGCCAGCTTATCGGCGTCGATGACGCATGCGCCGAGGGCCTGCAACATGCACAGGACGACGCTCTTGCCGCAGCCGATGTTGCCCGTCAGCCCGATGGTGTACAGAAGCTCTCCGTGGTCAAGGTATCGTCAGAATTGTAGATGGTGGCTAGAGGCTAGTCAAACAATGGGCGAGCGGTGGTATAATACGGGCTTACACGGGCGAAGACCCGCCGCCCGGCCCTGACTGCTCAGAAGCGGCGGTCGGACGGCCTGTTCCCGCTATACCCGCCGCGTGGAGGCTACATTGCGTATCCGGTTGATCGTATTCTCCCTATTGGCCCTGACTCTGGTTGCCCTTGCTACCCTCACCCTCGCCGCGCCCAGCGCCCCCACCCTGCTCTTTGCCCCCTCTCCCGTGACCATCACGGCGCCCGGCATCAGCGCCGTGGAGCTGCGCATGAGCGGCGCGCAGGACCTGGGGGCCTACGAGGTCGAGCTGGCCTTCGATCCGGCGGTGGTGGCGGTGCATCGCGTCGAGCGGGTTCTTGGCACGCCGACCCAGCCCACGCCGGGGCGCGATTGGACGTCGCTGCCCTTGAGCGAGGACCCCGACGTGACGTTCGACTCGCTTGGCCCTGGCCTGGTCACCTTCGGCGCGTACAGCCTGGGGGATGGGGCGGGCGCGACTGGCGATGTGACCCTGGCCCGCGTGTATCTGCGCGGCGTGGAGGCAGGAACGAGCGCGCTACGCATCGAGCGCGCGTTGGTAACGAATGACGCAGCCATCGATACGCCGACGGCAAGCGAGGGTCGCGGCGCAGGTGACAGTGGTCCGTGCATCGGCTGCACCTGCCGCTTATCATGGGGGAACGATGGTTGGGCAGCCAGGACCGTAGCGCGGCCAGATTCGGCGCGCAGCTACCCGGCCAAGAGTGGAATGCGACAGAAAATCGCATTCCACTTTCAATTTTTGCAAATCAACTTTCATTTTTTGCAAATACCCCTTGACAAACGGCGAAATGAGTGTATACTGAACGCTAAGGAGAGGCTATGTACCCGATTGTCGCCCGCTGCCCTGTATGTCAGGGCGAGATGACCGTGACCCATCTACGCTGCCGCGCCTGCGACACCGAGCTGATCGGCGCGTTCCAGGTCAGCCGCCTGGGGTCCCTGTCGCCTGCCCAGATGGCGTTTGTGGAACTTCTGCTCAAGCACAGGGCCAACGTGGGCAAGGTGGCCGAGGAGATGGGCGTGTCCCACCCCACGGCGCGTGGGCGGCTGGACGAGATCGCGCGCGCGCTTGGCTACGAGACGGAGGTGGTCGAGGCCATCGGCCCAGAGCGGCGGCGCGAGATTCTGGCCCAGGTGGCAGACGGCACGCTTAGCGCCGAGGATGCGGCGCGGCAGTTGCGAGGGTAGCGGCATGACGCTGGCTCTCAGCGATGAGGCGCGACAGCCGGTCGGTGGGGTACGCCCCTTCGACCCCGGCCGCGACATTGGCGCGGTCGCCGATGTCATCGAGATCGCCTTCGTGGATGAGTTGGGGCCGAATGACCGGGGCGTGTTGCGAGATTTCCGGCTGATGCAACTGGCCTCACCGTTCCTGTGGCTGGCCTCGCGCAGTGTGCCTGACTTCGACACAGTGTTTGGCGGTTTCGTCTGGACTGAGGACGGCCGCATCGTGGGCACGGTCAGCCTGACGCGGCTAGGCGAGACAGGCGCCCACTGGCTCATCAGTAACGTGGGGGTCCTGCCGGAGTATCGGGGGCGCGGCGTCGCTCGCTCCCTGATGGATGCGGCCATCGATACGGCGCGGCGCAAGGGCGGTCGGGTGATCACCCTCCAGGTGCGCAGCCAGAACGAGCGCGCCTACCGCCTGTATCGTCGCCTGGGCTTCCAGCTCATGGAGCAGACCGTCGTCCTCGACCGCGTGGCGGGCAAAGTTCCGTCGCTGGTCGCGCCGACCATCCCACTGCGGCCCTGGACGCCCGCCGACGCCGACCGCGCCCTCGACCTGGCCCAGGTCGTCGTGCCGCCGTCCTATCAGGCGCTGCTGCCCTTGCGGCGGGCGGAGTTTCGCTTCGACACGGTTGGCGGGCCGAGTCACCCGCTGGTGGAGTGGCTACGCGGCGTGACCACCTACCGCCTGGCCGTCCCGGATGGGGATGAGTTCGCGGCGTTGGTGACCCTCAAGGCGCGGCGGCGCGGCGGCCCCCACCAGTTGGAGATGAGTGTCCGTCCCCGTTGGCGCGGCCAGGTGGAGCGGTCGCTGGTGGCGCAGACGCTGAGCATCCTGGCGCGCTACGGACAGCGCAACATGACTGCCGACATCCGACCCGACGAGGCGGCGGCGATTGCCGCCTTGCAGGAGATAGGGTTCCGACCGATGTACACGCTCGACCGGCTGGGGCTGAGACTAGGACCGTGAAGCGTGGAGCGTGGAGCGTGAGAACAGAGATTGAAGCTTAGAGATTGCGGCCTCACGCCTCACGCCTCACGCATCCGGTAAACCCACACACCCACGACAACACTCACGGTTGTACCCTTATGAGCCGCGCCCGCGCGACGGCGCGGCTTTGTGCGCCCTGATGACGGGCGCCACGACACGAACGAACTCAGGAGAAGCGCCATGACCTTCGAGACCCTGGTAGCCAGCGCCGAGATGGAACAAGCCACTGAGACCCGCGCCCTGGGCGACGCCTTCGTAGCCGGGCTGGATGCGGCGACGGCCGAGGCGCTGACGGCGATTCTGACAGGGGATGTGGGCCTGCGCGAGTATACCCCCAACCACCTGCGCGGGCTGCGGGGGCGCGACAAGGTTGTGGCCCATCTGCGCGGCGAGCGCGCGACGTTCCCCGATTGGCGGGCGACCCGGCTAAGCGTCGTCGGCGACGCCGAGCGGGTGGCGGTCGAGTACCGCGCCCAGTACACCGCCGAAGGCCGCTACCTGGAGGAGATGCGTAGCGCGTTCTTGCAGGTGCGCGATGGCCGGGTTCACACCATCGACGCCTACCGCGCCGCACCCATTCCGAGCGCGCACCGCGACGCCTACATCGCCCCCGCCAACCTGACCGACGAAGAGATCGGGCGGCTGTTCGAGGAGTGGCAGAACGCCTGGGACATCCGCGACAGCCTCCCGCTGACGGTAGACGCCTGGCGCAGCATCCACGGCGGTTGGGGCGGCAGCGGTGACGCCCACCCTGGCAGTAATGGCATCGCCGATTTCTACTGGCCGGCCGAGGTGGCCGACGCGAAGATTCGAGAGGCGATTGACCACTTTCGCCAGCGAGGCGTCGGCTTCACCTGGCTCGTGTCGCCCTTCGACGAGCCGAAGGACCTGGCGGAGCGGCTGGAACGCCACGGCCTCATCCTGGCCGGCGACACGGTGGGCATGGCGCGGGTCGGCCTGACGCCGACGGATATCGCGATCAACCCGGCCATCGAGATCGAGGCGATTGGCGGCGACGACGAGGCGGCCATCGAGGCCCAGCTGCAAATCTACGCCCAGTGCTTCAACTGGACAGCGCAGCAATTGCATGAGCGGCGGCCCGACTTCCTGGAAGCGTACCGCGATCCCAAGCGCCATGCGATAGAGCGCGGCTACCTGGCGCGTCTCGATGGTCGCCCCGTGGGCACGGCGACCCTCATCCACAGGGTTGGGCTGGCGTATATGGGCGGGGCAGCGGTGCTGCCCGAAGCGCGCGGCCACAAGGTGTACGCGACGCTCCTGGCCCATCGCCTGGCCGACGCCGACGCCCGCGGCTACCACATCGCAGCCATCCAGGCCGCGCCCATGAGCCGCCCCATCGTGGCGAAGTATGGCTTCAAGCCCTATACGCGCCGCCGAATCTACGGCTGGATGCCCGAGCCAGACCTGGCCGTGATTAAGTCGCTCGTGCCGCAGGAGTAGGAGGGATGCATGTTGGACTATCAGCAGCAGCTCAGCGTGGAACGAAACCGGGACTACCGGCGCGCGGCGATTGAGAGCCACCAGCGGCGCGAGGCGCTGGGAGAGCGACCATCCGCCACCCCCTTCTACGCGCCAGCCCTCGATCGCCTGGGCCGCGTCCTCATCGAGACGGGTCTGAACCTGCGGGTGCGCTACGGGCGGCTGGACCTGGGTGAGGGTGTCGAGGCGTGAGGGTCAGAGGCGCAGGTGAGACAAGGTTCGCAAAGGCTTACGGCGGTTGGCGTGCGGTAGCACGGCGGCCGTACTCCAAGAAGAGCGGAGGAAGGGCGATGCTAGAGCTAAAAATGGACGCGCCAACCGTCGCGACCAACGGTAGCAAGCCCTACACGCCACCCAGCGACCACGTGATGGTCGCGGCGCACGACCTGCGTAAGGTCTTCGCCAGGCGCAGCCAGGGCAGCCTGTGGCAGCGCCTCAAGCCGGGGCCGAAGCCCCAGGCGGAGCCGTTCGTCGCCGTGGCCGGCGTGAGCTTCGAGATCTACGAGGGCGAGATCTTCGGCCTGCTGGGGCCGAACGGCGCGGGCAAGACGACCACCATCCGTATGCTATCGACCCTGCTGGAGCCGACGAGCGGCACGGCGGTCGTCAATGGCTACGATGTGACGCGGCAGGCCGATGCGGT
>JAHCIE010000154.1 GCA_026129385.1 Anaerolineae bacterium | reverse complement strand
GCTATACTAGGTTCGGGGGCCAGCATGCGCTTGCGAGTCGGCCAGGGCGTTATCGAATTGGTCCAGGGTGACATCACCCGCGAGGCCACCGACGGCATCGTGAACGCCGCCAACGAGGCCCTGGCCCCCGGCGGCGGGGTCGATGGGGCCATTACCCGCGCCGCGGGGCCGGTTGCCCTGGCTGCGCGGCGGCAGCTTGGCCGCTGCGCCACGGGCGACGCGAAGATCGGCCCTGGTGGCGACCTGCCCGCGCGCTACATCATCTACGCCGTCGGGCCAGTCTACCACGGCGGCAGCCACGGCGAGAGCGCCTTGTTAGCCAGCGCCTATCGTCGGAGTCTGGAAGTCGCCGCCGAGCATGGGCTGGACAGCGTCGCCTTCCCGGCCATCAGCACGGGTATCTACGGCTACCCGATGGCCGAGGCCGCCGACGTTGCCCTGGCCGCTATCGTTGAGTACCTGGGCCAGCACGCGCCGCCCAGCCGGGTGCGCGTTGTGCTCTTTGGTCCTGACGCCTACGCTACCTGGTCCACCGCGCTCCGTCGCCTTCACGAGTCGAGACACGATTGACAGGATGAGCAGGAAGAAGAACCAATCATGTCAACTCTGTCCAGAGTCCGGTTATTAGGAGGGGGTCAAGGATGACCGTCAATCTCCAATCGCCAATCCCTAGTCTCTCCGCTCCGCGCGGAACGCAGCGCACGTGCAAGACCTGGCAGACAGAAGCCGCGCTACGCATGCTCCTGAACAACCTGGACCCGGAGGTAGCCGAGCGCCCCCAGGACCTGATCGTCTACGGCGGGCGCGGCAAGGCGGCGCGCAACTGGGCCTGCCTCGAGGCCATCGTCCGCACCCTGCGCGACCTCGAGGCCGACGAGACCCTGCTGGTCCAGTCGGGCAAGCCGGTGGCCGTCTTCCAGACTCACCCCGATGCGCCGCGCGTTCTCATCGCCAACGCCAACCTCGTCCCCCATTGGGCGACGCAGGCCCACTTCGACGAGCTGGACCGCGCCGGGTTGATCATGTACGGCCAGATGACGGCCGGCTCGTGGATCTACATCGGTAGCCAGGGCATCTTGCAGGGAACCTACGAGACCCTGGCCGAGGCGGCGCGGCAGTACTTCGGCGGCACGCTGCGCGGCCGGCTGACACTGACGGCCGGCCTGGGCGGCATGGGCGGCGCGCAGCCGCTCGCGGTGACCATGAACGACGGCGTGGCCCTGGTGGTCGAGGTAGACGAGAGCCGCATTCAGCGACGGCTGGCGACGCGCTATGTCGACGTGATGACCGACAACCTGCACGACGCCCTGGACCAGGTTCAACGCGCCATCGAGGCCGGCGAGGCGCTGTCCATCGCCCTGCTCGGCAACGCCGCCGAGGTCTTCCCGGCTCTGGCCGAAGCGGGGGTCGTGCCCGATATCGTGACCGACCAGACGTCCGCCCACGACGTGCTGAGCTACATCCCGATGGGGCTATCCCTCGATGAGGCGGACGCCCTGCGCAGCGACGACCCGGCCGAGTACGAGCGGCTGTCGATGCAGAGCATGGCCGTCCACGTCGAGGCCATGCTGGCCTTCCAGCGCGCGGGCAGCGTCGTTTTCGACTATGGCAACAACCTGCGCCAGCGAGCCTTCGACGCGGGCGTGGCCAATGCCTTCGACTACCCCGGCTTCGTGCCCGCCTTCGTCCGCCCCCTGTTCTGCGAGGGCAAGGGGCCGTTCCGCTGGGTGGCCCTGTCCGGCGACCCGCGCGATATTGAGGTGACCGACCGCATCGTGGCCGACCTGTTCCCTGAGAACGAGTCGCTCCACCGCTGGCTCCAGATGGCCCAGGAGCGCATCGCCTACCAGGGACTACCGGCCCGCATCTGCTGGCTCGGCTACGGCGAGCGTGACAAGGCGGGGCTGGCCTTCAACGAGGCCGTGCGGCGCGGCGAGATTTCGGCGCCCATTGTCATCGGCCGCGACCATCTGGATACCGGCTCCGTCGCCAGTCCGCGCCGCGAGACCGAGGCGATGCTCGACGGCTCCGACGCCGTGGCCGACTGGGCCATCCTCAACGCGCTGCTCAATACGGCCAGCGGCGCGACCTGGGTGAGCTTCCATCATGGCGGCGGCGTGGGCATTGGCTTCTCGCTCCATGCCGGGCAGGTCATCGTCGCCGACGGAACGGACGAGGCCGCGCGCCGCCTGGCGCGGGTGCTGACCAACGACCCCGGTCTGGGAGTGGTGCGCCATGCCGACGCGGGCTACGAGTTGGCGCGGGACACAGCACGGACGCGGGGCATTCGAATGCCCATGCTAGACAGGTAGGATCTATGGCGACAGTGCGCGTGAAGATGGGCGAGCCGCTATGGCGAGCCGTGGGCGAGCGCGAGGTGAGCGTCACCTGCCCCGATCCGGCGACCATCGCCGACGTGCTGGTACGGCTGGCGGAGCAGCCTGGCTTCCAGGCGGCCTATGAGGCCCACGCCACCGGCCAGGGGCCGGAGTACGTCCTGTTCCTCAACGACGAAGCGTTGCCATCCACGGCAGCGGCGATCACGTCTTGCGCTGATGGCGACACGCTGCGCATTATTCTGCCCATCGCGGGCGGCCTCGACTGAATGATTCTGCCGCGCGATTTCTACGCCCGCCCGACGCTGGATGTAGCCCGCGATCTGCTTGGGCGGCGGTTGGTACGCATCTTCGACGGCCTGCGGTTGAGCGGCCGCATTTTCGAAACCGAGGCCTACATCGGCGAGACCGATCAAGCCAGTCACGCCGCTCGCGGCTGGCGCGAGCGGAACGCGGCTCTGTATGGACCGCCGGGCCGGGCCTATGTCTACCGAATCTACGGCATCCACTACTCGCTGAACACGGTGGCCGAGAGGGACGGTTTCCCGGCCGGCGTGCTTATTCGCGGCCTCATCCCCGATGAGGGCATCGAGATCATGCGCGAACGGCGCGCCGGGCGTCCCGACCGCGAGCTGACCAACGGCCCGGGCAAGCTGGCCCAGGCCTTGAACATTGACTTACGCCTGAACGGGATAGACCTCACCCAGGCAGGTCCACTGTTCATCGAGGCCGACCGGTCGGTGACCGATGCCTGCGTGCGGCGCACCCCCCGCATCGGGGTGGTCGGCGACGAGACCGCGCGCACGGCCCCCTGGCGCTTTGTCGCCGATCTATCCCTGGAGACGCCTGCATGACCGTCGCCGCGCGAATTGCCCCCTACACGGCCGACTACCCTGGCCAGAATGGGCGCGACCCCTATCCCCGCAACATTGCCCTCGTAGGGTTCAGTACCACCGGCAAGTCTACCGTCGCCCACCTGCTGGCCGACCGCCTGGGCTGGAGCGCGGTGGACACCGATGCCCTAGTAGTCAGCCTGGCCGGCCGCCCTATCACCGACATCTTCCGCCGCGAGGGCGAGGCGGCTTTCCGCGCCCGCGAGACCGCTGCGCTGACTGGCGCCCTGGCGGGGCACGGCAAGGTGGTCGCCACAGGTGGCGGCATCGTCACCCAGGCGGTCAACCGAGATCTATTGCGTGCCCGCTCCCTCATCGTCTGCCTGGCTGCCGAGCCGCTCACCATCCTGAAGCGGCTAGAGCGAGCGGCCGAGTCCGAGCCACGCCCCTTGCTGAAAGCGGCCGACCCCCTGGCGCGCATCCACGAGCTGCTGGCCGAACGACGCGCCGCCTACGCCCAGGCCGACCTGACCATCACCACCGACAACCTCACACCCCCACAGGTGGCGCAAGAGATTTTGCACCGCCTGATCGCCGCCGATCTGATGCCTGACCTTGTCCTATCCCCCCAAGAGGTCATCGACGATGTTTGAGTTTCATATCTCCCGTCGCGCCCGCGACCGCTATCAGTTGGACGAGAGCCTCTTCTCCTTCGATGGGCGAGTCATATTGGGCAATCTGCACGCAGCCCGCGAGCTGGCCCATCGGCTCAACGAAGAACGCGATCTGGTTACTTACCCCGAACAGGCGGTACAGCCCGGCGATGTCAACGCGATGGGCCTCCTCGACGAGTTGCAGCATGTCCTCATCCGCCGCTACCAGGAGCAGGTCGGCCCCGATGTCATGGGACGTGCGCTAGACGCCCTGACGGCCCAGGTGGGGGCGGATGATGTCGAGCGCGTCCTGCGCGAGTTCGTCGACCAGTTCCCGCCGGTTGCTGTCTACCGGGGCGACCTCACGCCGGAGGAGTACCTGGCAGGCGAGACTCAGGGCCGCAGCCACCGCGAGATGGCCGTCGAAGAGTTGATGATGCTCACGATCGCCAACATGAACCCCGCCCTGGAACAGTTTCGCGAGTTGTTCGACGACAGCGCGCTACGCCGCAACACGGCCTACTCCCAGATCATCGTTGGCCTCGACCAGTTCTTCGACAGCCAGGCGACCGCCTTCACCGGCGACCGGCCCCTGACCCCGACCGCCGGGGCGTCCCTCAGCGACCTACGCAGCTTCAACTTGCTAGACCTGCTCCGCGCCCCCGCGCTGGCCTCGCCCTACTCCGCCCACGACCAGCTCCAGTATCTCCAGGAGCGGTTCGGCGCGTTGCTGGGCGGCTTTCTACTGCGCCTCTTGACAGGCATTGACTTGCTCAAGGAGGAGGGGCGCTACTTCCTCGCGCAGCAGGCTGGCCCCGGCGGCCCCGGCCCTATCGAGGCCCCTGACTTCAGCCTGCTGGCCGACGAGCCGGAACGATTCAGCCTCGACACCGAATGGATGCCGCGCCTGGTACTGCTCGCCAAGAACTCCTACGTCTGGCTCGACCAGTTGTCCCGCGAGTACGACCGCCCCATCACCCGCCTCGACGAGATTCCCGACGAAGAATTGGAGCGCCTCGGCCGCAGCGGCTTCAGCGGCTTGTGGCTCATCGGCCTGTGGGAGCGTAGCCGCGCCTCCCAGACCATCAAGCAGCTCATGGGCAACACCGACGCCGTCGCCTCAGCCTACTCCCTGTTCGACTACGACATCGCCGAGGACCTGGGGGGTGACGCGGCCTACCAGACACTCCGCGAGCGCGCCGCGCGCCACGGCGTGCGCCTCGCCAGCGACATGGTTCCTAATCACATGGGCATCGATTCGCCGTGGGTTGTGGCCCACCCCGATTGGTTCGTCCGCCGCGACGACGTGCCCTACCCTAGCTATACTTTCACTGGGCCGGACCTGTCCTGGCACGACGGTGTGGGCATCTATCTGGAAGACCACTACTTCGACAAGACCGACGCCGCCGTAGTCTTCAAGCGCGTCGAGCATGGCACGGGCCACACCACCTACAACTACCACGGCAACGACGGCACCACCATGCCGTGGAACGACACGGCCCAGCTCAACTATCTACACCCTGACGTGCGCGAAGCCGTCATTCAGACCATCCTCCACGTAGCGCAGCGCTTCCCCGTCATCCGCTTTGACGCCGCCATGACCCTCGCCAAGCGTCACTATCAGCGCCTATGGTTTCCGGAGCCGGGCACGGGTGGCTCCATCCCATCGCGCTCCGAGTACGCCATGACCAAGGCCCAGTTCGACGAGGCGATGCCTGAAGAGTTCTGGCGCGAGGTCGTGGACCGCGTGGCTCGCGAAGCCCCCGACACCCTGCTGCTGGCCGAAGCCTTCTGGCTCATGGAGGGCTACTTCGTCCGCACCCTCGGTATGCACCGTGTGTACAACAGCGCGTTCATGAACATGCTGCGCGATGAGGACAACGCCAAGTACCGCTCGGTCATCAAGAACACCCTGGAGTTCGACCCTGAGGTCCTCAAGCGTTACGTCAACTTCATGAACAACCCCGACGAGCGCACCGCCGCCGAGCAGTTCGGCAAGGGCGACAAGTACTTCGGTATTGCCACCCTCATGTCCACCATGCCCGGTCTGCCGATGTTCGGCCACGGCCAGGTCGAGGGCTACAGCGAGAAGTACGGCATGGAGTTCCGCCGCCCATTGTGGGATGAGCGGCCTGAAGAGTGGCTCATCGCGCGCCACGAGCGCGAGATCTTCCCGCTGCTCCATCGCCGCGCCCTGTTCGCCAACGTCGACAACTTTCTCCTCTACGACTTCTATACTGCCGACGGCACGGTCGATGAGAACGTCTACGCCTACTCCAACCGCGTCGGCGACGATCGCGCCCTGGTCTTGTATCACAACGCCTATGGCGACACGCGCGGCTGGATTCGACTCTCGGCGGCGTATCTCGACCGCACCTCGCCGCCCGATAATCGCCGGCTGATGCAACGCACGCTGGCCGACGGTCTCGACTTGCACGCGGGTACGGACGTCTTCACCATCTTCCGCGACCAGTCCACCGGCCTGGAATACCTGCGCAACAACCAGGAGATGACTGACCGCGGCCTGCACATCGAATTAGGCGCGTATCGCTACCACGTCTTCATGGACTTCCGCCAGGTAGTGGACGATGAGCAGCATCGCTACGCTCGCCTCGCTGACCGGCTGGACGGGCGTGGCGTGCCCAGTATCGACGAGACTCTCCAGGAGTTGCTGTACACGCCGGTGCGCCTGCCCTTCATGCAGGTCGTCAACGCCACGAACTTCCGCCGCCTGATCCGCGCCCTGGAGCCGATGCCCAAGGGGGCCAGGCCCATCACCGACCCCCACGAGACCCGCGACGAAGTCCTGGACGACATCGAGGCCAAGACCCGCGCCATGCTGGTCGCCATCTACGATTTCAGCCAGGGCCAGGGCAACCATGAGAGTATCTCCGCCGACATTCGCCGCGAACTAGAGGCTGTCGCCGAACTGCCCCACCTCGCCCGGTCGTACCGCGCCCGCAAGGGGTCCGACTTCCGCGCGGCGGCGGCCTATATCGAGGACGGCCTCGACAGCGACCCCATCATCTGGGGCGGGCTGCTCGCCTACGTCTTCACCCACGCCCTGGGCAAAGTCGCGGCCGCCGACGGCTTCGAGCGTCAGAGTCGCTCGTGGTTGGACGAGTGGCGACTGGGCAGCATCATCACCCGCACCCTGCGCGACCTGGGCGCGACCGACGAGCAGGCGACCCAGGCCGCCGCCGCCATCCGCGTCTTCGTCGCTCAGCAGGCGTCCTTCGAGCGTAGTGCGACACCCCAGCGCCAGGCCGCCCAGGTACTGGAAGCGTGGCTCAAAGACCCCGACGTACAGCGCTTCATGCGCGTCAACCGCTACCAGGATAAGCTGTGGTTCAACAAGGATGCCTTCGAGCAGTTGCTGTGGGGCATGTTGCTCCGCGCCGCACTGCGCGCCACCGCCGACCCCGACCTGACGCGCAAAGAGGTGGTCGACCTGATTGGCCGCCGCTACGCTATCGTGCGTCGCCTGCAACAGGCCGCCGATTCATCCGAGTACAAGGTCAACCAGTTGCTGGCTGCCGCTCGCGGCGAGCCAGTCGTGGCGGATGCGCCACCCAGCGCCAAGAAGGCCAGGCCTGCCGCCAATGCCGACAGGACGGACAACCAGGGAAAGGCTGGCCAGGCCGAGGAGCCATCCCCTTGACCGACGCCGACCATCGCCGCATTGCGCGCGCCCTGGCCGACGCTGCCCTGGCCGCCGTTGACCCGGCCGCCGCCATCCGCGCCCATGTGCGCCGCG
>JAHCIE010000153.1 GCA_026129385.1 Anaerolineae bacterium | reverse complement strand
CGAGGCGGCGGCCAAGGCCCAGGATGTGGCCCTGCTCGACGCGGCGCACCGCACCCTGCTGACGTGCGAGACGCGCGGCAAGCTGAGCGGCGACTATTTCCGCGCTAGTGTGGAGCGTAGTGAGGTGTACCGGCTCCTTTAGCCGCTGCGGCCAGGGAGCCTTGTGGTCGGTGGTCGGTCGTCAGTGGTCCGTGTCCACGACGAACAGATATGCGGCGCTGGGCGGCAGGTCGAAGCTGAAGACCTGGCGCAGGCCGTGAACCCGCCGGTGTTTGATGGCGATGCGGGCCGCGTCGCGGTTCGTGGCGCGCGGGTCACCGGCCAGGGTGTACAGGCTGGCGGCGCGGGGACGCGCGGGCAGCCGCAGCGTGACGGGCGTGGCGCGGTTCAAGCGGCGCGACAGGACGAAGATGCTGTAGCGCGGGCCGTCCTTGAAGGCATAGGTCGTGACGAGGGGGACGCCGGGGCGCGGTGGCGTGCGATACCAGCGCGTGTTAAGGGCGGGCAGATCGGCCGTTGGCGCGCTGTGGGTGGTCACTCCCACCATATCGCCCGTGGCGTAGCGGTTGCGCAACTGGAGGGCCAG
Organism: Anaerolineae bacterium; assembly: GCA_026129385.1. Taxonomy (GTDB): domain Bacteria; phylum Chloroflexota; class Anaerolineae; order Epilineales; family JAHCIE01; genus JAHCIE01. The sequence goes on along the minus strand of JAHCIE010000153.1, from coordinate 7,032 downwards.
CCAGGCGGCGTGGGGGCGAAAGCCGCGCTGCAAGGGCGTGTGCGACGCCCAGTTGGAACCGGGCTGTAGGGCGAAGAAAGCCTGTAGGCGAAAGCCGCGCAGGCTCTGATACAGCATGGCGTCGAGGGTGGCGATGGCGGCGGCCAGCGATTTGCCCCGCGCTTCGTGGGCGGGGTCATAGGCGCGGCCGACCGTAGGAATGCGATAGCCAGGGCCGGCCTCGGTGATGGCGAGACGGTAGGGCAGCCCCGTCTTGGCAAGCAGGTTCTGCGTCGCCACCTGCTGGTCGATATGATAATGTATCACCCACGGCGCGAAGAGCAGCAGCGCCTGATAGGGGCTATCCGCTTCCTCTGGCATATCGCCTGCATCCCAACCGCCCAGGTACGATGACATCGCGATGACTTCGGTGGCGGGGCTTTGGCGGCGCGCCGTAGCGCCAAAGCTGAAGGGGCCGAAGGACATTAACTGGCCGCCGAATATCAGGTCAAGCCGGTCAGCCACCGCCGCATAGTAGGGGCTGGAGCGCACGACCTGAAAGAAATACTCCGCCACCTGGCCTGCCAGCTTGCCGCTCTCGAAAGCCCACGGTGGAAAGATGTTACACCAGGGTTCGTTGCTGAACTCCAGATGAATGCGCTCGAATTCGTCCGTCCAGGGTCGCACCTGCCCGTCTGCTGCGCGGCGCGCGCCATAGGGGGAGTCGGGCGGCCCGGCCAGGTACTCCATCAGGCCCAGCCACTCAGCCTCGTCAAAGGACGGGTGAACGATGAGCCACGGTGTGGCGCCCACCTCGCGCGCCAACGCCAGGGCCGTCGGCAGGCACGGCGCGGAGCGCGAGATCGGACCTCGGTCAGGGTGGAAAAGGCGTAGGCCTTCGCCATCCCGCGCCAGCCAGTTCTCCAGGCTCGTCCCCCAGCCGGTGTTGGTATGGCCGCTCCATACGCGCAGGCAGCCGGGCCGGAACGCCTTGAGGGCAGCCAGAGCTTCGGGCCGCAGGGCGTAGGCGGACTGCGAGCGGTCGTACAGCTGAACGTTGTCGACCCACAGCGTGCCTGGCCCCTGGAAGGTGATGGTCAGTGAGCCGATGGTCTCGCGACTGATGGTCTGGGGTGCGTTGAAGATCAGGCTGTACGCCGCCCAGTCGCCGCTGACCTGAAAGATGCCCTCAACCGGCCTGGCGTACGGCGCGAGGGCTACCCGGACGCGCCCGTCGCCGATGCCTTCCTGGCGCAACCACAGGTCGAGGCGGTAGGCGCGGCCAGGCGTGAGCGCGTTCAAGACCCCCTGTCTTGGCGCACCCGCCACAAACTGCACGACCCCGCCCTCCATCGGCGCGTCTACCGTCACACGCAGGCTGGTACGACTGCGACCGGCGGGCGCAGCATCCGAGTCGCGGCGTTTGGTCACGGCCGAGTTGTCGCCCCAATTGGGGTAGACCCGCCACATGTCGGCGTCCCGCAGATGCGCCGCGGCCGGGCCAAGGCTGTCGATGGGTACGTCGGCGCGCTCGAGGGCCAGGAAGTAGAGATCGCCCACCTTGACCGGCGGACCGTCCGCCGCCAGCTCGATGCGATAGCCCGACATTTCGCTCGCCAGGTAGCGGACAACCCGGTCGCAGCGCACGAGACATAGCCGACCGGCCTCGACGCGGTAGATTCGGACGTCCGCGCCATCGAAGAAGCCATCGGTGACAGTGCGGTGGGCGTGCTCGTCGGCGCCAGAGCGGGTATGGATGCTGGTCGCGTCGCCACCCGCCGCGATGCCCTTGTAGCGCAGCACGATTGGCTCACAGCCCGCGTCGGCGATCATCGTATTGAACAGACCGGAGCCGAGGGACCACAGCTCATATTCCGGTGCCTCAATGTTGACGCCGAACCGTCGAGGCGCGACGCCGAGAGGCTTAGCGCCGATGCTGAAATCGGCGGCCGTGTCGGGTGAGCCGGGATAGGGCACGGCGGTCGGTGGGGAGCGGCGGGTCGGCAGGCGGTGGCGCAGGCTGTCCCAATCGGGCAGCGACAGCGCCAGCCGGGCGAGGCGGCGGCGCAGGCGGTCCAGCCAGGGGCGGTACGGGGCGCTCACGCTGTAGCCTCGGTATCAACGACAAACAGGTAGACGGAGGCGGGCGGCAAGGTGAAGCGATAGTCCTGGCTGAAGCCTGGGACAGGGCGGCGGCGGACCGTGACGCGCCGCCGATGCAGGTTGGTAGCGAGGGGGTCGCCGCTGAGGCTATAAAGAGTGGCGGCGACGGGGCGCGCGGGCAACCGCAGCGTCACCGGGGTTGGGATGCTCAGCTGGCGCGACAGGACGAAGACGCTGTAGCGCGGGCCGTCCTTGAAGGCGTAGGCCGCCACCAGGGGGATGCCCATGCGGGGCGGTGTGCGGAGCGAGCGCACCGTACTGACCAGGGGCGGCAGATCGACGGTAGGCGCGCTTGCCAGGTCCACGCGGACCATGTCGCCCGTCGCGTGCTGGTTGCGAAGTTGCAGGGCGAGCCAGGAAGGGTGGGGGCGGAAGCCGCGCCACAGGGCAGTGTGGGATGTCCAGTTAGGCCCCGGCTGGAGAGCGTAGTAAAGCTGGTGCGTGAAGCCCCGGCTGAGGTAGTACAGGGCGGCGTCGAGGGCAGCCGTGCCCCCCGCCAGCGACTTGCCCACCCGCTCGCTGGGCGGGTCATAGGGGCGCGCGGACGACGGGTGCTCATAGCGTGGCCCGCCCTCTGAGATGCCGAGACGATAGGGCGCGCCCATTTTCGTCAACAGGTTGCACGTAGCGATTTGCTGCTCCGCGTAGTATCGAAGCGCCCACGGCGGGTTGAGCAGCATGTTCTGCGCCATCTCGTCCAGCGCGTGGGGCCGCGAGGGCAGCGGCTCGCGGGCCGAGACATACCCCGTGATGCCAACCGTCTCCGCCGTCGGGCAGTTCAGGTGGGCCTGGGCCGTGAAGGACAGCGGCCCATAGGATGTCCTGTAGCCGCCGACCACGAATTCGAACCTGTCCGCCGCGACCGGGTAGTGGGGGCTGGAACGCACAACGCCGAAGAAAGTCTCGGCCACCGCGCCAAAGGTCGCGCTGTCGTCGAAGTTCCAGGGAAAATATTCAGCATTCCAGGCCTCGTTCCCATATTCGAGGCTGATGCGATCGAACACGTCCGTCCACGGCGCAACCTGGCCGTGGGCCGCGCGGCGCGCGCCGTAGGGGGAGTTGGGCGGCCCGGCCAGGTACTCCATCAGGCCCAGCCACTCAGCCTCGTCGAAAGCCGGATGCACAATCAGCCACGGCCTCGCCCCCGCATCGCGGGCGAGGGCGAGGGCGGCGGGCAGATGGAGATTGGCCGCGCCCACCAGCCCCCGCTTGCGCTGCCACCATGCCGGCCCCTCGCCCTCCTCGGCCAGCCAGTTCTCCAGGCTCGTTCCCAGGTGAAACTTGGTGAAGCCACTCCAGATGCGCAGACTGTCGGGGCGAAACGCCTTGAGGGCAGCGGCAACCTCGGGGCGTACCGCGAAAGGCGGCAGGGCAGCGTCGTAAAGCCGAACATTGTCGAGCCACAGGCAGCCAGGGCCGCGAAAGGTGATACGTAGCGAGATGATCGTGTCCGGACGCAGCGCACTGGGGGCCAGGAAGGTGAACCCGTATGCCCGCCACGCCCCGTCAACCTGGAAGCTGTCGCCGACGGGCGAGCGGAAGGGGCCGAGCCACGCCCGCGCCTGACAGTCACCGATCCCTTCCTGGCGTAGCCACATCTCCAGGCGGTAGGTGTGGCCGGGGATGAGAGCATTCAGGGCGTCTTGGCGGCTAGCGCCGGCCACGGGTTGCGTGACGCCACCCTCCACTGCCCCGCCAATGGTCACGCGCAGGCTGCCCCGGCTGCCGTGGGCAGGGGCGACGGCCGCGCTGTCGCGCTGGTGGCGGACGCTGTCGGCCCCGCTGGGCGGGTAGACTCGCCAGGCATCGACACGGCTGGCCGCGACGCCCGGCGCGAGACATTCGGCGGGGATGGCGGCGCGGGTGAGGGCGAGATAGTAAAGGTCACCACTCTGCGCGGGCGGCCCCGCCGTGGCAAAGCGCACCCGCGCCGCTCCGTCGTCAGCCACGGCGTAACGCGCGACCGGGTCGCGGCGCACCAGGCGCGCCTGGCCGCCCACCACGCGGTAGAGACGCGCGTCGGCCCCATCGAAGAAGCCATCTCCCAGGCCGTGCTCAAGGTCCAGCGGTGGCTGCTCGTGAGCGCGGCTGTCGTGGTTCAGCGCGGTAGCGGCGACAAAAGATACCTCGTCACCCTCGGCCACTACGCCCTTGTAGCGCAGGATGACTGGCTCGAAACCGCCGTCAGCGACGTAGGTGTTGACGACGGTGGCTCCCTGGGTCCATGGATCGTAGCCCGGCGCGTCCAGGTTGACGCCGAAGCGGGGCGGATTCGCGGCGATGATCTCGTCGGTGACACGGATGTCGGCGGCGGCGAAGGCGTCGCCGGGGTAGGGGGGCGGTGTTGGCGGCCGGCGGCGGCGCGGCAGACGGTCGCGAATGGCGTCGAGGTCGGGTCGCGGCAGGTGGGCGAGGCGGCGGCGCAGGCGCCCGGCCCACCGGCCTTGCCGCGTGTCGTCAGGTTGGGTATGCTTATCCCTCATGAGACCATCTTACCCTGCGCTCACTCAAACCCTCTCGGATACGCCACTACCTCGTAAGGGGTGGTGGATCATCTGGTTGGGCGTGCTGCTCCTCGCCGGCGCCATCTACCTGACGGGTCTCGGCCGCGAAGCGCTCTGGCTGGATGAGGCCTACACGGCGGACATGGTACGGCAGACGCCTATCGCCATCTGGCGCACGGCTCTCAACGACTGCCACCCGCCCCTTTACTACCTGTCGCTGTGGGGCCTGGTCGGCGCGCTAGGCGTGTCACCCGTCAGCCTTCGCCTGCTATCGGTCCTGGGGGCGTTGGCCCTTGTCCTCCTCGGCGCGGGGCCGGTGCGGCGCGCGTGGGGCGCGTGGGGCGGCCTGTGCTTCGCACTGCTGGTAGTCGTCACACCGATTATGCTGGCGATGGCCCAGGAGGCGCGCATGTACACCTGGGCGGCGTTCTTTGCGACGGCTACGTCGGTCTACGCCTATCTGGCGGCCGTCGGGGGGCGGCGCTGGGACTTCGTCGCCCTGGCTGCGAGCCTGTTCGGCGCAGCCTACACCCACTATTGGGCGCTGGTGGCCGCCGCCCTGGTCAGCAGCCTGGTCTTTGCCTGGGTCCTGGTCAGACGGCGCGACCGGGCGATATCGTTCGGCCTGGCGCTGGTCGTCCCCGCGCTGCTGTTCCTGCCCTGGGTGCGTTCGCTCGCCCGCCAACTCAACGGCTGCCTGGTGAATAGCTGGATCTCCGAGATCAACCTCAGTGTGATCGGCAAGACCTTCATCTACCCCTTCAGTTTCAAGTTCAGCCGCTCGGAGACAGTCGCCGCCGGCGCGCTGGCCGTCGGGTTACTGGCCGCGCTGGCCGTGGCTGGGGTTGTCTTGGGTGTGCGCCGCCGTCAGCCGGGCGCCGGGCTGGCGGTGGTCGGCCTGGCGGGCTATGGGCTGACCTTCCTGAGCGCGATCGTCCTCTCCTACGCGGTGCATCCGATCCTCGTGTCGCGCTACATCGTGCCCGTTCTCGGCTTGCTGCTCTTGCCCGTAGCCTTTGCGCTGGCGCGGGTCGTGCCTCGGCCGATCGCCCTCGCCGCCTTCGGTGTGCTCGCCCTCATTGCTGTCCCGATGCTGGTCCAGGTGCAGCGCGAGCGATTCAACGGGCCGATGGACGAGGTGGCGGCCTACGTGCGCCAGAATCTTACCACCGACGACGTATTTGTCCACGTCAGTATGCACTCCCTGGGGCCTATGGCCTACTACCTGCCAGAAAACCAGCACTTCATGTACATTCCGGCGATGCCGGGCACGAATCCGGCCCGCTTTTTCGGGCCGAGGGTTACCTTTGGCTCGGATATCGACGCCTATCTGCGCGGTCGCAGTCGGGTGTGGCTGGTAGGCTGTCGAAGTCTGGCCGAGTGCGAGACGGCGGCCGACTGGCTGGCGGCCGGTAAGCTGCAACCTATCGGCGAGGCGGCTTCTTTCTCGTACCCCTACTCGTGGCTGGCAGTCAGCCTGATACCCGTCGAGCAACGCGCGCGGCTCAACCTGCCCCGTTAAGCGAGGCGTAGGCGCGAGACCTGACGTGACCCAATCACCCGTACCAGCGTCTGACGCGGCCGAGACCCAATTCAAGCTGGCAACCCTTTGGGAGGCCAAGGGGCAGCCTGCCCGCGCCATCGCAGGCTACGAGGCCGCGCTACGCCTGCGCCCCGACTACGCCGCCGCCTACCTGGCCCTGGCTGCACTGTTGGAACAGGTGGGGCGCGCGACCGATGCCGCCGCCGTCTACCGCCGCGCCGCCGAGGCTGTGCCCGGCGAGGCAGCGTTCCGTCGCAGGCTTAACGCGCCAGTGGGGGCAATGGATACGCCTGCCGACCCTCTGGCGGCGAATGAGGCGGCGCTGGGAGAACGCGACCATATCCTGCTCTATACAGACGGGGCGAGCGTCTACGGCCTGGGGCAATTCAATCACGCCCTGGCGCTGGGATTGCGTGCGGCAGGCTACCGCGTGACGTGCGCGCAGCCGCCTACAGCGCACAGCCTGATCGATGAGCGCCGCGCGGCGGGCATCGGCCACGCCTGGCTCGATCCGGACGACCTCTACGACCGGCGCGTTACACCCCGCGCCCTGACGGACGCCGAGGAGCCGCGCCGCCTCCTGGCCGCCCTGCGCCCCGACCTGGTGATCTTCAGCGGGGGCGCACCCATGTCGAGCCTGGCCGCGCGAGAGGCAGCGGCGGCCCGGGACGTCCCGTATCTGGTCATCGTCCACTGCGTTACGTCAGCATGGGCGGAGTCGTTTGCCCCCTATCTCAACCGCGTGGCCGTCAGCTTCGCCGCCGCACTGGACGTGGTGGCCGTGTCGGAGGAGAATCTGACGCGGCTGCGGCGCGAGTTTGGCCTGGCCGACAACCGGGGTCG
>JAHCIE010000152.1 GCA_026129385.1 Anaerolineae bacterium | reverse complement strand
GCCCGGCGGCCATCTTCTCGCGGCGGAAGCAGGGGGTGTACGCCGTCCAGTTGAGAGGCAGCTGAGCCACGTCGAGAATCTCGCCGGCCGGGATGTTGGTCAGCGGAACCTCGGCCGTCGGCACGAACCAGTAGTCCTCCTCGGCGTCGCGGTACAGGTTGTCGTAGAACTTGGGCAGCTGGCCCGCGTTCCACATGCACGCCTCGCGCACCATGAACGGCGTGTACATCTCGGTGTAGCCCTGGTCGGCGTGCAGGTCCAGGCAGAACTGGATGAGCGCGCGTTGCAGCCGCGCCCCCATACCCCTCAGCACGTAGAAGCGCGACCCTGACAGCTTGATACCCGCCTCGAAGTCGATGATGCCCAGCCGCTCCCCCAACTCCCAGTGGGGCAGTGGCTCAAAGTCGAAGGCGCGCGGCTCACCCTCCTGCCGCACGACGATGTTGTGGCTCTCGTCGCCGAGGGGTACGTCGGCAGCGGGCACGTTGGGGATGTCCAGCAGTAGCGCGTCGCGGTCCTTCTCGACCCGCTCCACCTCCGGCTCCATGGCCTTGATGCGATCGCCTAGCTCGCGCATGCGCTCAATGTGGGCGGGCCGCTCGGCGGGCGGCAGCTTGCCGGTCTGCCGCGAGCCGCTGTTCAGGTCGGCCTTGAGAGCCTCGATCTGCTGCAAGAGGGCGCGGCGCTGCTCGTCCAACGCCAGCACACGGTCGACGGCAGCCGGGTCGCCCTCGCGGCGGACCAGGGCGTCACGAATCTCGTCGGGCCGCTCGCGTAGACGATTGATGTCAATCATGAGTCCTCCTGTGGAATCAAAAGCTCCCCGTCCGTTCAGGACGAGGAGCGCTCGTGGTGCCACCTGGGTTCGCCCGCCGCTCAGGCGCGGTCGGGCCTCACAGGCTCGCTAGCGGGAGCCAACCGGCCACTCTTAACCGGCCGACGAGAGCCGTTTCCGAGGGCTGCTCAGGAGGGGAACGCCTGGGGACCGCGACCGCCTTGCACCACCCGGCGGCTCTCTGAACGCGGGACACCCCGACGCACGTCTCCGTCAACGCATCTATGGATGGGTCAAGGATAGCACATCTGCCGCTCCGCGTCAAAGCGCGATCAGCCGATATCGCATCCGCCATACGATGGATTTCCCGCCGGGTGTGTGGCCCTTATGCCTTGAGGCGCTGAGCGTACTGCTTACGGAACTTGGCAACCTTTGGCGCAATCACGACCTGGCAGTACCCCTGGTAGGGGTTGTTGGCGAAGTACTCCTGATGGTAGTCCTCGGCGTTATAGAATGTATCCAGGGGGGCAATCTCGGTGACGATGGGATCAGCCCACTCAGCCTGGGCGCGCTGCTTCGCCGCCTCGGCCGCCGCGCGCTGCGCCTCGTCGCGGTACAGAATGACGGAGCGGTACTGCGTGCCCACGTCGGCCCCCTGGCGATTGAGGGTCGTCGGGTCGTGGACGTGGAAGAAAACGTCCAGGATGTCGTCCAGTGGAATCTGGCGCGGGTCGAAAGCAACGTCGATGACCTCGGCGTGGCCGGTGGCGCCGCTGCACACCTGCTTGTAGGTAGGGTTAGCGGTCTGGCCGCCCGCGTAGCCAGACTCGACACTGAGAATACCCTGCAAGTCGTCGTACACCGCCTCGATGCACCAGAAACAGCCGCCGCCCAGGGTGATGCGCTCGGTCGCCGTCGGGCTGCCGTTTGTCGCCTGCTGAGTCACACGTCCTCCCTCTCTTCCCCACACGGGAGTCCCAGAAAATAACGTCATCCCTGTTTGTTGGTGAGCAAGAGGGTGGCGATTCTTACGTGGCCCCAAGACGGTGGGGCGCGGGCGAACGCGGGCCAGCGCGGGCCAGCGCGGATAGAAAGAAGCCTCTCCCATCCGCGCTCATCCGCGCCCTCGTCTCTTGACCGTCGGTCTCGCGGGGTAGCTCGTCCGGGATCGACGGTTAACCGCCGCGCTTGTTGCGGATGGCTCGTCGATAGGCGGCCAGATAGCCGTCCATGCTGCGTTCCCACGAGAAATCGCGCGTCATGGCGCGTTGTATCAACTGCGCCATGTGAGTTGGACGGTCGTAATAGGTACTGACAGCCCAGCCGACCGTGTAATAGATGGCCGCCGGGCTTGGCTCCCAAAACTTGAAGCCCGTGCCCGCGCCCGTCGCCTCGTCATACTGCTCGACCGTATCGTTCAGGCCGCCCGTGGCGCGCACGATGGGCAGCGTGCCGTACTTGAGGGAGTACATCTGGTTGAGACCGCACGGCTCGTAGATAGAGGGCATGATGAAGAAATCCGCGCCTGCCTCGATGAGATGGGCCAACTCATTATGGTAGCCGATGAAGCTGCCGACGCGGCCAGGGTAGCGACGCGGTAGCGAGGCGTAGTATCCCTCCAGCTCGGGGTCGCCGGAGCCGACGATGACGAACTGCATCGCCATGTTGCTCAGGATGGCGTCCAGAGCGGCCGCGAGTAGGTCGAGGCCCTTCTGAGCCACCAGACGACTGACCACACCCAGGATGGGCACGTGGGGATCGACCGTCAGGCCCATGCGTCGCTGCAACTCAGCCTTATCAGCCGCCTTGCCGGCCAGGTCGTCGGGGCTGTAGTGCGCCGGGATCAGGCGGTCAACAGCGGGATTCCACTCGTTGTAGTCAACGCCGTTGAGGATGCCCACGTAACTGTCGCCCTTGTTATTGAGGTACGGCGCAAGGCCAGTGCCGAGCGCCGGCGTGCGGGTCTCGTCGGCGTAGGTGGGGCTGACCGTCGTCACCATGTCGGCGTAGACAGTGCCGCCCTTCAAGAAGTTGATGGCCCCATGGTCCTCGAACTTGTCTGGCGTGAAGTTGCCCCACTGCAAGCCCAGGTAATCCACGTGGGAGGCAGGATACACGCCCTGGTAGCCGACGTTGTGGATGGTCAACACGCTGGCCGCGCGGCCCAGGGCGGGGTCGTTCCAGTGCCAGATTTTGAGATAAGCCGCGGCCAGGGCCGTGTGCCAGTCGTGGGCGTGGACGATGTCGGGCTTGAAGCCAATATCCTGGCACAGCTGCAACGCGGCGCGGGTCAGGAAACCAAAGCGGCGTGGATTGTCCTGGTAATCGTTCATCGCCGCGTCGTGGTACAGGCCGGGTCGGTCGAAGTACTTGTGGGCCTCGATGAAGTAGACCGGGAAGCCCGTGGCCAGGGTCATGTGCACCGACGCCCACTCCTGGGCATTGCCCATCCATACCCCCAGCGGCGACAGGTACGGATTCAACCCCCAGCGCACGTAGTCGATGGATTGGTACTTGGGCATGACGACGATAACCTCATGCCCCTCAGCTTGCAGGAACTTGGGCAGCGTGCCGACTACATCGGCCAGGCCGCCAGTCTTGGCAAAGGGCACGGCCTCGGACGCAATCATGACAATCTTCAGCGATTCAGGCATGGGCGTTCCCCCTGTCAGGGTGTGTTGTCTCCGCCCCGCCGCCAGGGCGGGTCGAGGCGGACAATCGCGGCATAGACGGGGCAATCGGGGTCATGAGCGCCAGGCAGGTAGCCAGTGCTCAGCAGAAACTCGTTGACAATCTCGCCACCAGTAAAAACGAAGGTCTTCTTAAATAGCCTGCGCCAGCCGTCGCGGTCCAGTGGGTGGTGGGCATCCAGCCACGTGGCGAAGGAGCCATGACTGGCGCAGATGCCTTGCAGGCGACGGGCATTCTCGATGACGGCGTTCACCTTGAGGCGGTTGCGGACGATGCCAGGGTCGGCCAGGAGACGCGCCACATCGTCATCGCCATAGGCGGCCACCGTATCCAGGCCAAAGCCATCGAAGGCGCGGCGATAGCCAGCCTGCTTCTTGAGGATGGTCAGCCACGACAGCCCGGCCTGGGCGATCTCCAGGCTCAGCCGTTCCAGCAGCGCCGCGTCGTCGCGAAGGGGGAAGCCATACTCGGTATCGTGATACACAGTGTGTGGGTGGTCAGCGGGCAGGGTCCGCACAAACTCGCAGTAGGAGTAGGCCATAGCGGCGGCTCCGGGCAAAGCTAGGTGTAGCATACGACATGACACGTGGGACTCTTCAGCCCAGTTCAGGTTTCGCTTGTCCCCTCGACAAAACCTGGCTGCTGGTAGGCGGGGCGGGGGTAGGTATAGAAGCCCGCGCCGACAATCAGGATTTTTCGAATGGCGTCGATGTCCATAGCGGCTCGTTTCCTTCGTGGGGGCGTCGCGGCCCGGGGGATCTGCTCCTCCCCGTTGCCCCGGCGGGCTGGCTCCAGGCCGCCCTTGCCCACTATCCTGGCATCCAATAGGCGGCGATGACCAGCGCGGCAAAGAGAGTCGTGACCACGGTCTGCCGCACGCCAATGCGGGTAGGCTTGACGCCGACCGGCGGCCGCAGCAGCCCGCCGTAGATCGCCTCTGCCAATAGCAGCGAGAAGGGCAGCAGCACGCCCAGGGGAATCTGGTTGGCGGCCACCAACAGCCCGACGATCAGCACCATGGCAACGTGCAGTAGCGTCGAGCGGCCGGCGATACGCCAGCGCTCGGGCCAGTCGGGCAACGCGCTCATGCGCCGGTAGACCAGCGTAGCGAAGATGTACACCACGCCGCCGGCCGCCTGTAACACGCACAACGTCCACAACCACACACCCGTCATATCTGGCCCGCCCACAGCCACGCCGTAGGCGGCCGGCGCCCCCAGGGCCAGCGCCGCCGCGCCAAGAATCTCCACGCCCATCTGGCCGCGCTCAGCCCGCCGCGCCACCAGGAACATCTGCCAGGCCAGGATGCACAGCGCCAATGCCCCCAGGACCAGCACCCACGCCTGGCCCGTCGCCACCAGCCCCGCCGCTCCTACGAGACCCAACAGTCCGTACACGGCCAGCCACACCAGGGCCGGAGCCTGGTCGCGCGCCGAGCGGCGACCGGCGGCTATCTTCACCAGCTGGGTCAGCGGCTGTAAGGCCAGGAAGGCCCCCGTGGTGGCCAGGGTCAGCCACCCCAGGGCCGGGGTGATGTCGCGCCCTACGCCGACGCCGATGACGAAGGGCGCTAGCCACAGCGCCCACGCGCCATGCTGCTGGGGCAGAGCAATGTGCCGCTTGAACAGAGTGTCACGCGAGAGGGTTCCACTGGTCACCGCTCAATCCTTCTAGCGCAGAGTCCGCAGCTGCGGGAAGAGAATTACCTCCCGGATCGAGGTACGGTCGGTGAGCAGCATGCTCAGGCGATCGATACCCAGGCCCAGGCCGCCGGTGGGCGGCATGCCGTGCATCATCGCCAGGATGAAGTCCTCATCCAGGGGCTGCGTCTCCTCGTCACCCGCTGCCCGTAGCGCCGCCTGGGCCACAAACCGCTCGCGCTGGTCCAGAGGGTCGTTCAGCTCGCTAAAGGCGTTGCCCGTCTCCCGCGCGCCGATGAACACTTCGAATCGCTCGGTCAGGCGTGGGTCATCGGCCTTCCTCTTCGCCAACGGGCTGATCTCGGTCGGGTAGTCGATAACAAAGGTCGGCTGAATCAGGGTTGGCTGGAGGTACTCGCCGAGCAGTTCGTCCACCAGTTGCCCCCAGGTCGGCTTGGGGCTGACCTGCAAGCCGCGCTCGCGGATCGCCGCCCGCAGGCTGTCCAGGTCGGTATGGACGTAGATATCGATGCCGGTCTGGGCCAGGATGCCGTCGCGCAGACTCAGCCGCCGCCAGGGGGGAGCCAATTCAATCGTCTCGCCCTGGAAGGAGATGCTGGTCGCGCCGGTTACGTCCTGCGCGATGGAGGCCACCATGTCCTCGGTCAGGCGCATCATGTCGGTGTAGTCGGCATAGGCCCAGTAGCACTCCATCTGAGTGAACTCAGGATTGTGAGTCGTGTCCAGGCCCTCGTTGCGGAAATCCTTGCCGATCTCGTACACCTTGTCCAGGCCGCCGATGATGAGCCGCTTGAGGTACAACTCGTCGGCGATACGCAGGTACATATCCTGGCCTAGGGCGTTGTAGAAGGTCTTGAAGGGCCGCGCCGACGCCCCGCCGTACAGGGGCTGGAGGATGGGGGTCTCAACTTCAATAAAGCCGCGCCCATCCAGGAAGCGGCGCATACTACGCACGATGCCACTGCGGGTCAGAAACACCTGGCGAGCGTCGGGGTTAGTGAGCAGGTCCAGGTAGCGCTGGCGATAGCGGGCCTCGGTGTCCTTGAGACCGTGCCACTTCTCCGGCAGCGGGTTCAGGGACTTCGCCAGCATGCGGTACTCGTCCACCTGGACGGTGATCTCGCCCATACGAGTACGGAACAGGCGACCGCGCGCACCGATGAAATCGCCCCGGTCGAAGACCTCTTGGAGCCAGGCGTAGGCCGCGTCGCCGATGTGGTCCTTGCGGAAGGCCAGTTGCAGCGTGCCGCTGCCGTCCTGGATGGTGGCGAAGGTCATCTTGCCGTGGGGTCGCAGGCTCATCAGCCGCCCGCCTACCGCCACCAGGGGCGCGCTGTGCGCAGCCTCGGCCGGGGTGGGGCCATCGGCGGCCAGTTCCGCCTCCCAGCCAATGTAGGCGGCGGCCGCCTCAGCGGCTGTGTGGCTACGCTCCACCTGGGCCGGGTACGGGTCGACCCCCTGGCCGCGCACCATGTCCAGCTTGCGCAGGCGCTCGGCGGTCAACTCGCTGAAGTCGAAATCGTCGGTGGTGACAGTCATAGCAGCATGTCCTTGACACGGGCACAAAGACAGGCCAGGGGGTGGCCCTGGCCTGCGACAGATGCGACAACATCGCCGGGCGCCTGGGCCCGGCGCCTGACTTAGCGAATGGCCACAATTTTGAACTGGAGAACGCCACCTGGCGTCTGGACCGACACGCGGTCGCCAGCCACCCTGTTGAGCAACGACTTGCCCAGGGGTGACTCGTTGGAGATAAGACCCTGGCCGGGGTTGGCCTCGGCCGAGCCGACAATCTTGACTGTCTCCTCATCCCCGTCGCCGCCCTCGCTCACGGTGACCGTCGAGCCAAGCTGAACGCGATCGGCGCTATCCGGTTCGTCGATAACCTTGGCGATCTTCAGGACATGCTCCAACTCCTGAATACGACCTTCCAGAAACCCCTGCTGGGTCTTGGCCTCGTCGTAACCGGCGTTCTCGCTGACGTCGCCCTCTTCCTTCGCCTCTTTGATACGCTGGGCGACCTCTGGCCGTCGCACATTGATCAAGAAGTCCAGTTCTTCCTGGAGCTTCTGGCGGCCCTCCGGCGTCAAGAAAACTTCCTTCATGGACCCCTAACTCCCTTGCTAGCGTGACAGGCGTGGACTCATCCGTAACGCCCTGGCAACCCGTGGCCGATGTCTCCGAGCGAGACGACGCCACGGGAGCAAGGGCGGCAAAGGCAGCGCCGCGACAGGGGTCGCGGCTGACGTTCAGGCTGAGCGTATTATACACAAGAACCAGTCAAATGTAAAGCAGCCTGAAACCTGCGCTCCGGCAGGCAGTCCCGGTACAGGCCCCGCTCGCAGCCGAGGCATGTTTCGCCTCCACGCAGCGTCTTGACTCCGCCCCCGAAGCGATTACAATCCCTTTACATAGTAAAGCAACACCGACCAACGCCGAGCGCAGGGGGAATGGCATGGATATCAGTGTACCGCCGCCTAATGAGTGGAGCCTGGGCGCTACCGACCTGACGGTAT